>NZ_JBVVQD010000011.1:135090-191964 GCF_055811755.1 Mesorhizobium sp. WSM4840 | reverse complement strand
TGCGGGCGCGGCAACCGGATCGTGACCTCTACCTCACCGCGCGCGCCCATCCCGCGCAGCGGGTTCGTTCTCCGGCCTCACTGCGGTCATTCGAGAACTGGCGGTGGATGACCGCTTTTGGCGCTGGTTGCTCGTTTCCAGTCGGCAATCGACCGCACGAAATCACCCATTTCCGCTTTTCACAAACGGTACCAAGCGTCAGGATTTCACCACTAAAGCGCGTCGCGTTCGAACGGATTCATGCGACGCGCTTTAAGCTCTTGTTTTTATGCATGTCGTTATCGCAAAACCGCTGCGCACTTTTGCGCGACATGCATTAGAGCGTCTTTTGGCCGAACGCTCTGTCGCGTTACAGTTTTACTTGTGGTTCCCCGACAATTCATAATGCCGCCAGTTCTCGATTGGACATCGAGGCGGGATAAGCGGCTCGTATTGAAAGCTTGTTTTCGAGGGAGATGATCACGCTCTCGGCAAAATTTGTTTGGTACATTTCCGACATGCTCGAAAGCCCGCCAGGAGTGAACACATTGATCTCCAGGAGCTTGTCTCCGACAATATCGAGCCCAACGAGGAACATCCCGTCCTGAACGAGTTTCGGTCGCACCATCTCGGCGACGGAAAGCATGTTGTTCGTTACCTCCACCCTCTCGGCGGTGCCCGCGACGTGGATGTTGGAGCGAACCTCGCCCTTTGCAGGCACGCGGCGAAAGGCGGCATATTTGCCGTCGCGTTCCAGCGCCTTTCCATTCATCACGAAGAGACGGACATCGCCGGCCTTGGCTTCGGGCAGGTAGCCCTGCGCAATCAGATAGCCTTCCCCGCTGACCGCTTCGAAGATCTGGTTGAGGTTGGCGTCCTTTGGCGAGTCGATCTTGAAGACGTTCCTGCCGCCGGATCCCTGCAGTGGCTTGACGATAGCGCCTTTGGGCTGCTGCTTGATGAAGGCGCGGATCTCTTCGATGCTCTTGGAAATCAGCGTGACCGGTCGCACGGCTTTGGGAAAGTCCTGGAAGTAGAGCTTGTTTTGAGCGAGGGCCAGCCCACCCGGATCGTTGACGACGAGCGCGCCGCGCTCGGCCGCAAGGCGCCCGAACATCGCGCCGACATTCACTGCCCACGGGCGATCGGCGGCGTCCAGCGAGGGGTCGTTCCGCAGAAAGATGATGTCGATCTCGCGAACGTCGATCGTCTTGATCTCGGTCCTGTCGCTCTGCAAATCCTTGTACAGCGTCTCCGGCTTCTTGTAAGTCGAGCTCGGCAAAGTGATAGCGCGGACCATGAGGCTGTCGTCGGGACGCAGCACGAAATCGTCGGGCGTCAGATAGGAGATTTCGTGACCGCGGCTGAGCGCCCCCAGTGCGAGCAAGGTGGTTGTATAGTGAGGCGTTTCGCGTTCGATCGAATTGACGAAGAATGCAATGCGCATCAAGAGCCCCTAGGTTGCGATCATTTCGACTGGCGAGAGCCCCGATCGTGCCTTTTCGAGACGCCGCTCTGCCTGCGGATCGAACAAAAAGGCAGGCGTTATCTCTGGCGCCCTGAGCAGGCCGCGCAGGTTCAATTCCTGCATGACACCAAAATGCGACGCCGAAATCTTCCCCATCCAGAACGGATCGAGCGCTCCGCCCTTTCCGAGATGGTCGAGCACCTCGAAGAGGCCGCGCAGGTAGATCGCGTCCTTCGCGAGGCCACCACCACGAAATAGCCTAAGGGTCAGATTGAAAGCGCCAATTTCGGTGAAACCGTAGTCGCGAACCAGAACCAGGAAGGTTTCCTGGAACGATGCACCCTCGAGCATGGCCGCGCAAGCAACCACGCGAGCGGCGATGAGACGCACACGCCCTCTTGTCATGCCGCCTGCCAGATACTCGGCGAAGACCGCGAGCCCTTCCTGCACGCCCTCATATCCGGCAAGGCCCGATCGGAAGAGGCGCAGCCCTTGAGCCGACCCATTGAAGTAGGTCAGCAGATGGACACCGATCTCATGGCTGAGCAGCGCCTCGACCCTGTGGCGCGCCATGTTTGTACTGCGTGAGATTAGAAGGCGGGAACCCGAAACCATCAGGCCAGCCGGCAGATCGTCGCGCAATTCGATCATCGGTTCGAAACCGGAATGCTGCCTGCGATAGATTTCGATCATCGAACGCGCCTGGCGCTCTACGAAAAAGCAATCGGCGCTTTCGCCGTGCTCGCCATCCCCCACCTGGTTGCCTCCTGCATTCGCCGTTTTCGCCAGAATGTCTTTCGCAGCATCAAACAATGCAGGCTCGACACGCCCGTAGAGCGCGCGGCCCAACTCGACGAAACGTGTCGTCTCCCGGGCGGACAGCATCGAAAGTTGCAGATCGAGTTCCTGCTGCTTTTCGCGATATAGGTTGAAAAGCACGGGATCCTCAAAGCGATCGAAGTCGATCGAGAAGAGCTTGCTCTTCTCGACATCCACCTGAACGGCCAGCGGCCGATAGAGGAACCTTGGCGCATGCTGGAATCTGCTGGCCTCGAATTCCCGCCACGCCGCGTCGGCGTTGATCGGTGTTACAGCCAGAAGAAAGTCGAAGGTCGCCACGATGTCGTCGATGCTCCGATCGGCGCGGCTGACTGAGTCGACGAAGGCCTGCCTTCCGAGCGCGCGGTGCGTTGGCAGGCTCAGAATGCCGGTGGCTTTGACGAAGGCGGCAATGGCCTGCAGTCCGGCATCGAAGATATTGGCGATCAGTCTTGCCCGCAGATCGGGATAGATCTCGTCGGAGTCGGGCTGTCGATAGATCGGCGCGAAACGCACGGTGAGACAGGGAAGGCCAATGAGACGCGCAGCAAGGCGCGCGTGCGGGTCGTCCGCTGAACGACGTTTATCGAGACGCGGAGAACGGAACTTGACCTCCACGCTCTCGACCGCCGAAGCAAAGCTGTCGAGGGCAGTGCGGATCGCTCGTTGATCGGTGGCGGAAAGCGTGATCTCGAAAGGTGGAAGAAACGGGGCGTCATCGCTGAGTAGCCTATCCCGTTCCAACTCGCCGACGTCCAGCAGCACGAAGGCGCCGAAGCGTTTCGCCATGGCGGAGCCTATGGCTTCGATTACCAGAACGGCGGCATCCAGATCGGGAGTGATAAGGTAAGACGCGTTGGACGATGCCACATCCCGCGCCGCATCGTCTTCACGCCCGTCGATCAAATGAATGCAAAGGAAGGGAAGCGCGCGATCGATGTGGAGGCGCCCGCCACCTTCAAGATCTCGCCGAACCGGTTTCCCAGCGTCGATATCGGCGAGAACATCTTCTACAAGCGCCATATCGAGCGCTTTCGCCGGCCTGTCGCTTACTCGCGCTTTGCTCATCTCGTCGCTTGCAGTCTATCCTCCAGGATCGGCAGCGTTGAACGGATCATAGCACGCATCGCGACCAGCGCGGCCTGATCGGGCAATCCGGTCCATTCGTCCATGAAGAATTTTTTTAACTCGACGGCGACAGCACAGCCGGTCTCCGGGAAGGCTTCGTGAATGAACCGCGTTTGCTCACCCCTGCCTTCAAAAGCGACATTCTCGCGCACGTCCATCCGGCGCCCGCGGAACTCGAACATGCGCAACGCGGCTATGAACGGTTCAACGACATGTGCCCATCGTTCACGGTCCATAGAGAAGGTGCCGATGTTGATATCGGGCGCGGTTTCCGGATCGGATGGCGCCGCGTCTGGCCCGCCACGACGGTGATTGTAGCTGTGAATGTCGAGCACGACGAAACGTCCATGGCGCTCTTCAAGCCCGCGTAAAACCTGTCTTAGCATCGAATAATAGTCGTCGTGCACACGGAGCGAATCCTCGACCGTTTCGGGCGCGGGTTTCTCGCTCCAGATGTCCATGCCCCAGGCCTGTTCGGGCGAGAGGTAGACCGCCGCCTCGCGAGCGCGGTTGAGGTCGACCTCGAAACGCGACCGGTGGAATACGATACGGTTGGGTACATCTCGAATGACGAACTCGGTGAAAGGATCTTCCTCCCGCAACCGGTCGTCGTCGGAGATCGCCAGCAACGCCTCGACGGCACCGCGGACCTCATGACCGTTGTGAATGGCCGTACCCAGGATAGGCGACAAGCCGCGATGAACCGTCCACCAATCGGCTCCCCCAATTTCCATTTTCAGGGGGGCGTCGCCAGCCAGAATTTTGTCGATCGGCGAAGCCATTTCGGAGCTTCGTGTTCGGCCGGACAATCTGGTGTTCGGGGTGGGACCGAGGACGCTGGCGATCAAACTGCGTTTCCGTCGAGTTGCGAATTGCGTTTGGCAAACGTCCTGAGTTTGCCGGTGGTTCGTTCCTTTAAGTGCTCAGCCGTGTCCGCCGCTGTGGCCAGTGTGTTACTCGTGACGGTATCCCCGACCTCAAGTAACGTCCCGTACCGCTTTCTTGTTCCGATGGAACTATCTGAAATGCCGATGTCTTTTCGTGCGGAGGGTTTCAGATGCTGGCCGGTCAAGACGGCATCGGAATAGCGCCACACTTGTTACTCCCACTGTTCGCTTTCCGGTGCCAAACTACCTCATGCCGAAAAAACGAGCGATGAGCAGCGAATGGAACCGCGTTTCAGCCATGAGGCGCGGGAATTCGCCCAGATCAGGAGGTATCAAAGCCATGACTTCATCAGCCAAGAGCGGACGGAAAAGCGGACAGACTGCCATGCACACACCACCGGTCGTGTCGCCGCAGGCGTGGGAGGCGGCCCGCGAGCAGCTGCTCGTGAAGGAAAAGGCCCAGACCCGCGCCCGTGACGCGTTGGCCGCCGAGCGCCGGCGGATGCCGTGGATGGCGGTGGAGAAGACCTATGCGTTCGAGGGGCCTGACGGAAAGGCCAGCCTGCTCGACCTGTTCGACGGTCGGCGTCAGCTGATCGTCTACCGCGCCTTCTTCGAGCCGGGAGTGTTCGGCTGGCCCGACCACGCCTGCCGCGGCTGCTCCCTGGTGGCCGACCAGGTCGCCCACGTCGCCCACCTGAACGCCCGTGACACCACCCTTGTCTTCGTCTCGCGTGCGCCTCAGGCTGATATCGCGCGGCTGAAGGCGCGGATGGGCTGGGAGATGCCGTGGTTCACTCTCACCGACAGCTTCGACGCCGATTTCGGCGTGGACGAGTGGCACGGCCACAACGTGTTCATCCGCGACGGCGACCGCGTATTCCGTACCTACTTCATCAACAACCGCGGCGACGAGCAGATGGGAGGCACCTGGAACTACCTCGACATCACCCCGCTGGGCCGGCAGGAGGTCTGGGAGGACTCGCCCGAGGGCTATCCCCAGACCCCGACCTACAAGTGGTGGAACTGGCATGACAGCTACGCCGCGGATCCAGCGGCCGACAAGAAGTGGGCCGAGGTGTCGGACGCCGGAGAGGCGGCGTTCCGGGAGGCGAACACGAAGCAATGAGCCAGGCCTGGTCCGGTGGATCCGACGGGCGGCGGCGGTCGGTCTGAGGGTCCCCGATCGACCGTAGCGCGAAGCTCCGCTACGAGGAGCGGTCGCGAATGTCCGGAACCGGCGCTCTGTGCTCGCCCGGCCGACTCAAACGGCAAGGTTGTCGGTCGATTGACGCCGGGTAGCCGGGGCGACGCACGTTGGACCCAAGCCGACCTTTTTTATTTGCCGCAACCGATCTCCGCGCCCGCAGTTCACAGGCGACAATCCGGCAGGAGCGACCGGACAAGCTGTCGCCGCGGCAGATCAGACTTTGACGAGCATAGCGGTCACATACATGAACGAGACGCCTGCGGCCAATCCCGCCATCGTGGCTGGCGCCGTAAGCGCCGCAGGGCCTCTCCCGTCCGACCTCATCAGGTACGCAGTGACCTCGACGATGACCTGCAGAATGGCTCCCGCTCCGACCGCGAGAGCCAGCGCCGACCACTGCGGCGCATAGGCCAGGCTTCCGATCCAAAGGCCGATGACGGCGGGACCGCCCGCCAGAAGCGCCAAGCCGACGAAGGTCCACAGAGGCGGGCGCTTCTTCAGCATCGGCGCGGAAATGCCGATGCCTTCGGTGATGTTGTGCAGCATGAAGCCCAACACCAGGAAAGTGCCCAATCCGGCCGCGCCTGCCGCGAACGCAGCGCCGATGGCCAGCCCCTCGCCAAGATTGTGCAGGCCGATTCCAAGCGCGATGAAGGTGGCGAGCGCAAGTCCGGTCGGCACTCCGTCGCGGCGGCCGGCCGCCATCAGCAGGAGGAAACTCGCAGCGGCTGTGAGGACGACCATTGCCTGTCCCTGGAATATTGCGGCGGACTCGGCCGCCAGTTCGAAAGCTTCAGCCGTGGCGTCGACTAACAGGAACGCCAGCAGGCCGACAGTCAGGGCGAGCAGGAAATTCATGCCGTTGCGGCCGACTCCGCGCAGCGCTGGAAAAAACATCATTCCGATGGCGACTGGAACAAGGCCGACAAACACGCCTAGCAGCGCCTGGGAGGCGAGGCTCCCTGCGTCCCGTGTCGGGGTAGGCACGGCGACCGCGATCTCGTGCCCGAACGTCGCTCCGGTTTTGGTGACGATGTTGATGGCATGCGCCTCCCCCAGCACCCAGGGGAAGGGCAGGTGGATCCATGCCGTAGCGCCGCGGGCGAGCGGTCCTGCGGGTTCCTGCGTGAACTGCCAGTAAGCGTCGTCGACCTGAACCTGGGCGATCGTCATCGGCTCCGAGCCACCGGCGCGGACCAGGACACGGATGCCGTCGGACGAAAGGATCGTCCGCTCGAAAGTCAGGCTCTCCACAGGCGGAGCGCCGTTCCCGAAGTTTCTGAGCGGGTCAGAGACCACTAGCCAGGTGATCGCCAGGCCGAGGGCGGCCAGCGGCAGGATCAGCCACAGCAAAGCGGCGCGCGATTTTCCGGAGCCGACGGGAGCGGTCGGGTCGGCGGCGGCGATGTGCGAGACCTCGTTCATGCGACCGCCTCCACCACGTCGAACATGCCCGTCCAGCCGAGTTCGGTGAACTCCGACTGATGCGGGTGGAACATGTAGAGACCGGTCTCGTGATCCTTGTAGGTAAACTCGAGGATTCCGCGCTGCGCCTGCACCTGAGTGATCAAGTCGACCGTCCTCAAGGTCGGCGTGAGCGTCGTCCCCTGTTCGAAATAGTCGAAGAAGTTGGCGTGCAAGTGGAACGAGTTGATGGGATCGAACTCGACGACATTGGCCAGATAGATGCGGACTGGGCGGTTGCGGACGATCCTGATCGGCCGCTTCATGTACGCGTGTGCGACGGTATTCACCGCATAGACTTCGTTCCCGTTGTCGAAGTTGGTGTCGAAGCCGTTCATCACCATGGCGAATTCCTGCCATTCGGCGTTCTCGGGCGTGCCAAGCAAGCGGGAACGGGCGACATTGGCAAGCTCCGGATGGCGGGCCGGATCCGGGTCGATCACGAAAAGGCCGTACATGCCCTTGTGGATATGCCGCTTCAGGGGCAGCGCATGGCAGTGATAGAGATGGCAGCCGAAGGGCCTGGCATCGAACTCGTAGACGAATTCTTCTCCCGGATCGATCAAGCCTGCACCGGGGACGCCGTCCATCCTTGCGGCATGGATGCCGTGGAAGTGCATGGAGTGGGGATGCGAGCCGGAGTTGCGGAAGACCATCCGCAGGTGCTCGCCTTCGGTCGCCCTGAGCGCAGGCCCGGGCACCCGCCCGTTGTAGGTCCAGGCCGGGAACATGATCCCCGGCGCGATTTCGATTTCCTTGTCAACCGCCTCGATCTCGAAAGTCCGAAGGATTCGTCCGTCGGGAAGCGTCGACACCGAGCCCGTTTCCCAGTCCGTCACGATCCGGGAAGGATCGAAACCGTTGCGCTCGTTGTCCACGTCTCCGACGGTGATCATCGATCCGTGGGCGGCCAAATGCGCTGGAGGCGGTGCAGCGCCCGCGGCCGACGTGGCCCCATGGCCGGAATGGGCCGATTGGCCAGCCGCCGTTCCCGCTATCGCCGAGCCTCCGGCCGCCGCCAGGCCGCCCCACAGCAGTCCACGCCTGCTGATCTTTTCGCGGAACCACATGCTGACCTCGGACATAACCGTCACCACAAATGCAAATGAGAATGATTTGCATTAGCATTAAACGGATTGTTTCGCAATCGACTCGCAACCGCATCTATTCGGGGAGGGGCCGTCGGCAAATTGATGTGGTGCGAATTTGCTCCTTACAAGCAACCAACGGGAACAACCACTTCGCATCGCGACTCACAATCATGCTTCTGTTGCGAAGTCGACCGCTGGCCACGTTGAGCAAAGCACTAAGACGGACCTGGAACGACGGCTTCTCCACGAACTGTCGACATTGAATGAGAGGGTCAGCAACGACCGCTAATGGCGCCCTGTGCTCGTTCCCGCCGGCCGATTTCAAACGGCAAGATTCTCGGCCAGCCGCTGGATCATCTGCAGAGGGAGCGCGGGGTGATCGCTTGCAGGAGCGCAGATCGCTCCGCCGCTGTTCATGCGGACTTAACGACCGAAAATGGGCGTTTGTAGGTGATCGGTCTCGCCCGGAAACTGGCGGCGGGAGCAGGGCGGCCGACGTGGAAGCCCTGGATTTTATCTATGTCAAATTCGCGTAGAAGGGCCATCTGCTCGTCGGTTTCGACCCCTTCGACCAGGATTTTATGGCCGCGATTTCGGACCAGCGCAATAATGTCTTGCAGCATCGCCTTGCCCCTCGGGGTGCCGCAGTCATGGAGAAACGAGCGGTCGACCTTCACCGTATCGAAATCGATGAGACGAAGCCACGACAGGCCAGCGAAGCCGGTCCCGAAGTCATCAAGCCATATCCTGATCCCCAGCAGCTTCAGGTCGCTGATGCAGCGAAGAATGCCGGAGTGCATCTCCATCTCCAGCCCTTCGGTGATTTCGAGGGCGAGCCTGCTGCCGGCTACGCCAGTCTCGCTCAAAATGGTCGCAACAGAAGCCGCGAAGCCGGGCGTCTTGAGCTGAATCGGAGAGACGTTGACGCTGACGACACGGACGTGATCGTCCGCCAGAAGCTCAGTGCATACTGTCCTTATTGCCCAGCGCCCGAGCGCCAGGACCGCACCAGTTCGTTCCGCGACGGGAATGAATAGGCTCGGCGGAACCGATGTACCGTCCAGCATTTTAAGGCGCATCAGAGCCTCGACGGCTTCAACTCGGCCCGACGCGATATTCTGGATAGGCTGGTAAACGAGTGAAACGAGATCCTGGCCGATCGCGATCTTCAGCAAAGCCGCAATATTCTCGCTCTCGTCGCTGCTTTGGGGATCGTTTGGATCGAACAGCCAGGTACAATTTCGACCGCCTGCTTTTGCCAGATAGAGCGCGCGATCGGCCTCGTGGATGATTTTTTCCAGCTTGGCGCCAATCTGCGGCCTGGTGACTGCAGCGCCAACGCTCACCGTCACAACCGAGATACCGTCTCTGCGCTGCTCGTGGGGAAGCGCGAGGTTCTCCACCGTGCTTCGAATGGCTTCGGCAATATCCGCGACCTGTTCTCTTTTCTCCATGCGGGCCAGGACAATGAATTCCTCACCGCCGTAGCGGCCGATTGAGCCATTGTACTGCTTAATCATCTCGGCAAGGGCATTGGCGACAAGAATCAGGCAGCGGTCGCCTTCTTGATGTCCGTAATAGTCATTGAACCTTTTGAAGAAGTCCACGTCGATGAGGATCGCCACAAAACTTCTGCCAGACCTTTGCCAGTCGCTCCAGTAGTCCCGCAGCTTCTCGTCAATCGCCCGCCGATTCTCCAGACCCGTAAGCGGATCGGTTCTCGACAGATTCAACAGCGCCTGTCCGCGCTCGGTGGCCTCCTTGTGCTGGATTTTGGCTTCAAGGGCATTCAGGAAGACGTTGTAGCGTTCCTCGTTCAGCTTCCAGTTTACGTAAGACGTAAATGTGAAGCATGAAATGTAGAAAGCTCCAAATACCATTTTGTACATTAATGTAGACGGCACAAAATAGTTTACGACATACAATATTACCAAAATTATTGCAGAAGTTACAATAGACAGGCTGAATTTAAACGTGAAGAAGAGATTGGCGCTCATCATGAAGATGGTGCCAAAGACCATATAATACGAGACGCTTTCCTTGTCCGCACCCATGACCGCTGGGCACAGCCACCCAACATAGCCAAAGATGATGGCTCCAGCGCAAGTCACGTCAATCCATTCCGTTCCGACTCCCTGGCGAAGTTGTGCTTCCAGGATCGAGAGTGCAGTCACTCCGACCGCGAAGCGTGCCGTGATCGTATAGAGTGCCACGTCCGGAATCAGCAGCAGATCGGTTGCCGAAAACAGCAGATAGATGGCAACGGCGATCCAAAGCCCTGGCCTGGCGTCCATTCTTCGCTTCGCTTGGCCTTCCTCTCGGTAGAGGTTGCGGAGCTCGTCGGACCGCGGCTCGTAGCGCGGTTCGAACGGTTCCGCATGGGCTATATCGGCCAATGCGGATGACGCGCATTCGTTCGTCACCACAAACCCCATTTGAACGGGGCTTTGTATTCCGAACTCATTTCTAGCTTCTGCCCCCAATGCCGGCCGACTCCTCGGGCGCGACAGCGATTGCGGCGCCTCGCAACAATATGCAGTCGCGCAAATAGGTTTTCGTTAACTCGTATCCGGAATCCGACCCGCAAGGCGTCCAAAGAACCAGCATGGTTGGCGGGAAATTAACGACATCGCTAAAATGCTGGAGATGTGGCTTGGCAAAGATAAAATTTTACGCAATATCTAGCTAATATCTAGTTAATTGTAACTATGGAGTTATGTGGTGGCAACCATCCTCGATGGCAAAAGTCTGATTACTGCCGAGATGATCGCCGCCAGTCTCCCTCGAAGAAAGCTCGAGCCTCACAGCGAAGCGTTCGAAACCGCTCGCGTAGAGCTTGCGCTCATTCTCCACACGACACATCAGCAAGTCGAGCAACGAAAGGACCCCGCGGAGATCATTCGCCGTCTGATGTCGTATCTCGAAGCAATGCGTTCCAAGGTTCATCCTGACGTTTGGCAAGCATTGATACCGGTAGTGCGGAATCACCCGGTCCTGGAGTACTTTCTTGAGGATCCGCTTACGCGGTGGTCCCATGACAAGCCCAGAGGTTATTCTGGCGACGCGCAGTTGCTCGACTACATCTATTGTGATCCGCACGTGGCCGAGAGCGTGGCAAACGCCTCGGAAATCGGCAAGGCGCTCTATAGCCATACCAAGGATGTACCGTCGTGCGTCGCGGCCCGGGAACGACGCGATCTTTTAACCCGATATGTCGATGAGATTGCGACCAGGAATGGACCAGAAGCCGAGGTCCTGGCGATTGCGGCCGGCCATTTAAGGGAGGCCAATCGCTCGACCGCCTTGCAGGAGGGCCGTCTCAAGCGCTGGGTTGCGCTCGATCAGGATCCTCAGAGCGTTGGATTGATCACGCGCGACTTCCAGGGCACCGCGGTAGAGGCCATCGACGGTTCGGTACGAACCGTGCTCATGCGGGGTCACAAGCTTGGCAAGTTCGACTTCATCTACGCCTCCGGCCTCTACGACTACCTTGCGCACAACGTCGCCGTGAAGCTCACGAAAACCTGCCTGCAGATGTTGAAGCCGAACGGGACGTTCCTTTTCGCGAACTATGCAGAGGGCAACCCTGACGCCGGCTACCGGGAGACGTTCATGAACTGGGTGTTGCTGCTGCGGTCGGAAGTCGATATGTGGAACATCATCAACGCCAGCGTCGACCGCAACACCGTCGAGGCGCAGGTGTTCTTTGGCGAGAACCGCAACGTCCTGTATGGCGTCATCGAAAAGCGCGGATAGCGATCGCCTTTGGCTGCAAGCTTGTCAGCCGTTGGCGGCAGCCAGTCTGATTGCGTTTTGATCCTAAAGCGCGTCGCGTTTGAATGGATTCATGCAACGCGCTTTAGTTCTTGTTTTTATGCATGTCGTTATCGCAAAACCGCTGCGCACCCTCGGGTCGGGCCCTGGGTCGGGCCCGAGGGCAAGCTTTTGCGCGACATGCATTAATCTTCGAACGCCGCCCTTAACGTCTCGAATGGCGCCAGCGCGCCGCGCACCTGCACGACGGCTGCGGCGACGCGATGCGCGCGCAGCACCGCCTCGGTCGGGAGATGGCCGGCAAGCCGGGCGGCGAGATAGGCGCCATTGAAGGAATCGCCGGCGCCGGTCGTGTCGACGGGGGCGGCGACATGCACGGCCGGAACGGGTTGCGGGGTCCCGTTTGCGGCGATCAGCGCCGGCTCCTCGCCGTTCTTGACGACGACTTCGCCGACCAGCTTCCCCAGCCGTTCCGCGGTTGCTTGCGGCGCTGCGTCGCCGAACAGCATCTGCTCGTCGGGAAAGGTCGGCAGCGCAATGTCGGTGACTGCGAGGGCATCGAGGATCGCGGCTTGCGCTTCCTCGCGCCGGCGCCACAACCGCGGCCGGTAGTTGGGATCGAAGGCGACGAGCGAGCCGGCGGCGCGCGCCTTGGCCACCGCCGCCAGCAGCGTGTTGCGCGCGGCGTCATCCAGAATTGCCAAAGTGATTCCGGAAAAGTAAACAAGCGCCTGATTTTCAAGGCTTTTCGCCAAGGCAGCCGCGTCGGAGGCAAGCTGCCTTGCGGCCGCATCGCCGCGCCAGTAGGTGAAGGAGCGTTCGGCGCCGGTCAGTGTGATCGCATAGAGACCGGGCCGTGCGCCTGTTATGATCGGGCTGGCGCCGATGCCGATGCCGTTTTGCGCGAAGAAACCGATCTGGTCGCGCGAGAACGGGTCGTCGCCGAAGGCCGAGACATAGGTCGCCGGCCGATCTCCGCTCAGCGCATGCAACGCCCACAGCGTGTTGAACGTGTCGCCGGCAAAACCCATGCGCCAGTTCGGCCCCGCCTGGCCTGAAAGTTCGAGCATGCATTCACCGATCGAGGCGACGCCATTGCCTGTCATGAATCTTCCTCCTAGTGCATGTCGCCCAAAAGCTTGCCCTTGGGCCCGACCCGAGGGTGCGCAGCGGTTTTGGGATAACGACATGCACAAAACCAAAGACGCGGTGCTGTAGCTTTTTGCGGCCGGTAGCGCCATGCTTGGCGTCAGCGGATTTTGCGCCAGATGCGTTTTCTCAACGGCGCGGCGGGACGCGATCTGCCTAGCGAGACGTTATCTCTGGAAGAGGAACCGGTTTGGCATCGTTATGGCGTTATGTTCTGGCAGGTCTTGGTCTGGCTGCCTTGCTGACCGGCATTCTCGCCGCCGTCTATCTGACTGCGCCGCAAGCGCCTCGGCTTGCCGGCTCCGAAGTCGCCCGCTCGAAGAAGACGGCGAACGGGCTATTTGTGGCCAGTTTCGAGCCGGAGCGGGGTGTCATCAGGCAAGGCGAGCTGCAATCCTGGCTGCTGACCCTGAGGACAGGTGCGGGAACCCCGGTGGAGGGCGCCGCGATCACGATTTCCGGAGGCATGCCGCAGCACAGGCACGGTCTGCCGACCAGCCCGCAGGCGACCGACTATCTGGGCGACGGATGCTATCGCATCGACGGGGTGAAATTCACGATGAGCGGATTGTGGCAGTTGCATTTTGCCATTTCCGCGGCGGCCGGATCCGACACGGTGGTCTTCAATGTGTTGCTCTGAGCGCTGGAGCAAGATGAACCGCTTTTCGCGTCTTTTCGCGCTGTTGGCGATGGCCGTGCTTGCCGGCTGCGGCAAGCCGGAGTTTTCCGATGCCGAAAAGACGACCATCGCGTCGCTGGCGCTGTCGGCGCTGCCGCCGCTGAAAGCCGACACCACCAACCGCTTCGCCGACGTGCCGGCCGCCGCCGCGCTCGGCGCGACGCTGTTCTTCGACGTCGGGATGAGCGCCGACGGCAAGGTGTCCTGCTCGACCTGCCACAAGATCGACCGGCAGTTCCAGGACGACCTGCCGCAAGCGGTCGGCGTCGGCCGCACCAACCGGCGCACCATGCCGCTGGCCGGCGTCGCGCATGATCCATGGTTCTTCTGGGACGGGCGGCGCGACAGCCTTTGGGCGCAGGCGCTGGCGCCGCTTGAAAATCCGCTGGAGCAGGCCGGCAACCGCGCCGCCTACGCGCATTATATCAAGGCGCGATTCGGCGAGCGTTACGAGCGCATCTTCGGGCCGCTGCCCGACCTTTCAAACGTGCCGGCCAATGCCAGCCCGCTCGGCAGCGATGCCGAGCAGGCCGCCTGGAATGCCATGTCCGATGCACAGGCCCAGGGCGTCAACCGCGTCTTCGCCAATATCGGCAAGGCGATCGCCGCCTTCGAGCGATCGATTGCGCCGCCGCAGACGCGCTTCGACCGGTTGGCCGCCGCCTTGGATACCGGTATACAGACTCCGCAAGGCGACGACGCCTTTTCGCCCGAGGAGATCCTCGGGCTAAAACTGTTCATCGGCAAGGCCAATTGCGTGACGTGCCATACCGGGCCGCGTTTCACCGACGGCAGCTTTCACAACACCGGCGTGCCGCCGGTTAGAAATCTGCCGCCGGATCGCGGCCGCATGGATGCGGTGGCGCAGGTCGAGGCCGATCCGTTCAACTGCTTCGGCGCCTTTCGCGATGGCGACGCCAGCGCCTGCGGCGAGCTACGCTTCATGGTCAAGGCCGGACCGGAACTCGTCCGCGCCTACAAGACGCCGTCGCTGCGCGGCGCCGCCACCCGTGCGCCCTACATGCATGCCGGGCAGTTCTCCTCGCTCGACGAGGTGGTGGCGCATTATTCGAAAGCGCCGGCCAGTGTCGAGGGTGTATCCGAGGTCCACCCGCTGCAGCTTTCGGACCGCGAGCGCGCAGCGCTGGTGGCGTTTTTGAAGACGCTGGCGGAGTGAGGGACGCAGCTGCTCGGTAGCGATCCTTCGCGCTGTCCCGCCGACGTCACCGCAACAGCGCGCCTACCGATCCTTCACCGTCTCCATCGCCACGAAGGTCGAGGTCTGGGCGACGTGAGGCAGGGCGGAGATGCGCTCGCCGAGCACGCGGCGGTAGGCGGCGATGTCGGTGGTGCGGACTTTCAGGAGATAATCGAAGCTCGACGCCATCATGTGGCATTGCTCGATCTCCGGCACCGTTTGCACGGCGCGGTTGAAGGCGTCGAGCGCGGCCGAGCGGGTGTCGGACAATTTCACCTGGACGAAGGCGACATGGCCTTCGCCCATGCGCTCGCGATCGATGATCGCCTGGTAGCCGCGGATGATACCGTCCTTTTCCAGCCGCTTGACCCGCGCCTGCACCGGCGTCTTCGACAGGCCGACCTTTGCCGCGAGTTCCGACATGGAAAGCCGGCCGTCGCTGCCCAGCGCCGACAGGATGTTCCTGTCGATGCGGTCCAATTGGTCTTCGTTCATCGATTCTGTGGTCAAGTTGGTGGAAAATCCGGCCCATGATAGTTCAATCGACCTGCCGTGTCGATTTCTTTGGACCGACCGAAACCACGCTTTGTGCTAGCTTGCGCCATTCGGTCCGGTGACCGCCGGACCGCTCCCTGATGCTCACTCTCTACAGGACCGTCATGCCAGCGCTCGATGCCATCCGCCAGCAGATCCGTGCCAATTATTTGCCTGACGAAGGCGAGGCCGTGAAGCGGCTGGCCGAGGCGACAGGGCTTTCGACGAAAGAGCGAAAGGCGATCTCGGCCCGCGCCGCCGACCTGGTGCGGGCGGTGCGCGGCTCGTCCGATCCGCGGTTGATGGAGGTCTTCCTGTCCGCCTACGGCCTCTCCACCAAGGAGGGCGTCGCGCTGATGTGTCTGGCCGAAGCGCTGCTTCGGGTACCCGACACCGAGACGATGGACGATCTCATCGCCGACAAGATCGCGCCGCATGACTGGTCGGCGCATTCGGGCGGCTCGAGCTCGATTTTCGTCAATGCTTCGACCTGGGCGCTGATGCTGACCGGTCGAGTGCTCGAGGAAGGCGAGGACGGCATCGAAGGCACGCTGCGCGCCATGGTGCGCCGGCTGGGCGAGCCGGTCATCCGCAGGGCGGTCGCTGCCGCCATGCGCGAAATGGGCGAGCAGTTCGTGCTCGGCCGCACCATTGCCGAGGCCGTCAAGCGCGGCCAGCCAATGACCCAGAAAGGCTATCTCTATTCCTTCGATATGCTGGGCGAAGCGGCTCGCACCGAGGCCGACGCCTTGCGCTATCTCAAGGCCTATGCCGACGCCATCTCGTCGCTCGATGCCGGCGCCAATGGTCCCGACATCCGACAGAACCACGGCATCTCGGTCAAGCTTTCGGCGCTGCATCCGCGCTATGAAGTGACGCAGAAGGAAAAGATGCTGCCCGTGATGGCCGAGCGGCTTTTGTCGCTGGCGCTGGCGGCACGCCATTCGCGCATGGGCCTCAATGTCGACGCCGAGGAGGCCGACCGCCTCGACCTGTCACTCGACGTAATCGAGCGGGTGCTGGCGGAGCCGGAACTCGCCGGCTGGGACGGTTTTGGCGTTGTCGTCCAGGCCTATGGTCCGCGCGCCGCCTTCGTCATCGACTGGCTCTATGGGCTGGCGAAGAAGCACGACCGCACCATCATGGTGCGGCTGGTCAAGGGCGCCTATTGGGACACCGAGATCAAGCGGGCGCAGGCGCTCGGGCTCGACGGCTATCCGGTGTTCACCCGCAAGGCCAACACCGACGTGTCCTACCTCGCCTGCGCGAAAAAGCTGCTGTCGATGACCGACCGCATCTATCCGCAATTCGCCACCCACAACGCCCACACCGTCGCCGCCATCCTGTCGATGGCCGGGGATCGTGACTCCTTCGAGTTCCAGCGCCTGCACGGCATGGGCGAGGCGCTGCACGAGACGGCGCGGCGGGCCGAGGGTACGCGCTGCCGCATCTATGCGCCGGTCGGCGCCCATTCCGACCTGCTTGCCTATCTGGTCCGCCGGCTGCTTGAAAACGGCGCCAATTCTTCCTTCGTCCACCAGCTCACCGACGAGGAGGTCGAGCCGGAGGATATTGCTCGCGACCCGCTCGAAACGGTCGAGAAACAGGGTCCCGCCGCCAATCCGGCGATCCCCAGCCCGTCGGCGATCTTCGGTCCTGCCCGCCGCAACTCGAAGGGGTTCGACATCACCGATCCGCTGACGCTGGCCGCGATCGACAAGGCGAAGACCGAGTTTGCCGGCCCGGACCGCTGGCACGCCAAGCCAATCACCCGGGCCGCCGGCTATGGCAAACAGCGTCCGGTGGTCAATCCGGCAAAGCCCGACGAGGTGGTCGGCACGGTCAGCGAGGCCACCGCCAAGCAGGTCGCGACCGCCGTGCGCATCGCGGTGGAGGCACAGCCGACATGGGCAAAACGCCCTGTCGCCGAGCGCGCCGCCATCCTCAACCGCGCCGCCGACCTCTATGAGGCCAATGCCGTCGAATTCTTCGCGCTCGCCAGCCGCGAGGCCGGCAAATCGCTGGCCGACGGTGTCGCCGAAGTGCGCGAAGCGGTCGACTTCCTGCGCTATTATGCCGCCGAAGCTGCCAATGCCGAACCCGGCACGGAAGCGCGCGGCGCGATCGCCTGCATCTCGCCATGGAATTTTCCGCTCGCCATCTTCACCGGGCAGATCGCGGCAGCACTCGTGACCGGCAATTCGGTCATCGCCAAGCCGGCCGAACAGACGCCGCTGATCGCCTTCCGCGCGGTCGAATTGCTGCGCGAAGCCGGTGTGCCGGAAGACGTCATCCAGCTTCTGCCCGGCGACGGCCCCTCGGTCGGTGGCCCGCTGACCGCCGACCCACGCATTGCCGGCGTCTGCTTCACCGGCTCGACCGAGGTCGCCAAGCTGATCGAAAAGCAACTGGCCGAGACTGCAGCGCCCGATGCCATGCTGATCGCCGAGACCGGCGGGTTGAATGCCATGATCGTCGATTCCACCGCGCTTCCCGAACAAGCGGTTCGCGACATCCTTGCCTCGGCCTTCCAGAGTGCCGGCCAGCGCTGCTCGGCCCTGCGTGTGCTCTATGTGCAGAAGGACGTCGAGAAGAAGATGCTGGAGATGCTGAAGGGCGCGATGGAAGCGCTCAGCCTCGGCGATCCCTGGCGGATATCGACCGATGTCGGCCCGGTCATCGACGACGAGGCACAAAAATCGATCCGCGACTATTGCACTGACATGGGCCTGCAGGGCCGGCTGATCGCCAAACTCGAAACGCCGAAGGATGGCCGCTTCGTGGCGCCGCATGTCTTTCGGGTCAAGGGGATCGAGGACATGGAGCGCGAGGTGTTCGGGCCGGTGCTGCATGTCGCCAGCTTCGACGCCGACGACATCGACGGGGTCATCGCCGCGATCAACCGCAAGGGTTATGGCCTGACCTTCGGCCTGCACACCCGCATCGAAGGCCGCGCCCAGCATTTCGTCGACGGCATCCATGCCGGCAACATCTATGTCAACCGCAACCAGATCGGCGCCGTCGTCGGCTCGCAGCCGTTCGGCGGCGAAGGGCTTTCCGGCACCGGACCGAAGGCCGGCGGGCCGCACTATCTCAGGCGGTTCCGCAAGGGGCCGCAGGCGGGCACGCCTATTCTTGACGGCCGCAAGGTGACGGCGACCGAACTCGCCGACAATCTGCCGGACCCGGCGCTGGGCGGCTGGTCGACGCGGGCGGACCGGGTGGCGGTGCTGAGGAAGCATTTGCGCGGCAAGGGTGCTGCGGCCATCGGTGCCGCCGCCAGCATCGATTTCGGCCAGGTCGATTTGCCCGGACCGACCGGCGAGGCCAACACGCTGTCGCTGTCGCCGCGCGGCCGCGTGCTGTGCCTCGGACCGGACGCCGACACGCTGCTTGGCCAGACCATCCAGGCGCTAGCCGCCGGCAATGCGGTGCTGGCCGTCGCGCCGGGTGCGCCGGCGGCACTTTCATCATTGACCGGCAAGGGCCTGCCGCTGGCGGCCATCGACGGCCGGCCCGACCCGGTCGAGGCACGCGCGCTGCGCGTCGACGTCGTTGCCTTTTCCGGCACGCCCGAGGCCGCTCGCATCGTGCGCAAGGTGATCGCCGACCGCACCGGCCCGATCGTGCCGCTGGTCAGCGAAGTGCTCAACCCGGCGGCCTACGCGCATGAGCGCGCCGTCTGCGTCGACACCACGGCCGCCGGCGGCAACGCCAGCCTGCTGGCCGCGGTGTGAGGGTCGGCCGGGGCTTCGCATAGCGGGGCGACTCTTCCTTCTCCCCTTGTGGGAGAAGGTGGCCGCGAAGCGGTCGGATGAGGGGTGTTCCAGCTTGGCACGGACGGCGATCCTTCCAACACCCCTCATCCGTCTTGGCGCTGCGCGCCAATCCACCTTCTCCCACACGGGGAGAAGGGAGAAGGGGCGGCGCCGAGATCGGCAATTGGCTGCGGACGAGGTCATGTCACGCGCCCTCGACGACCGAAAAGCCCTCGAACTGCGGATGGCCGAGATAGTGCAGCTTGGTGGAGCCGGCGTTGCGGTGCGCGGCGCGGAAATTTTCGGATTTGGTCCAGGCGACGAAATCCTCATGGCTCGCCCACACCGTGTGCGAAGCGAACAGCGTGTAGCCTTCGGCCTCGTTGACCGGACCGCGCAGCAGATGAAATTGCTTGAAACCTTTCATTTCTGAGAGGCTGGAATCACGGCTCTTCCAGACATCCTCGAAGGCCTCCTCGGAGCCATTCTGGACTTTGAAGCGGTTCATGGCGATGTACATTGGCCGTCCTTTCGTGACTGCAGTTTTATGATGCGTGTTGGAATGCCTGATACGATGAGGCGCAGGCTGTCAAAATGGACCGATCCGCGCTTTAAACACCCAGCTTGACTTGCCGGTTTCGCTTGGAATGGGAGGGAACGGTGCCTGCTTGCGCACCAGTGTCAAAGCGAATTGATCAAGCTCCGCAGAGCCTGAGCTTTCGGCAAGCTGTATGTCGCTGATGCTGCCGTCGGCCATGACAACGAAAACGACCCTGGCATTGTTGCGAGCGCTCGCCTGTATCGCTTTCGAAACATGACGGTTGGCGCGGGCAAGCTTCTTCTGGACTTCACCGCTGTAGCCGGATTCGATCGCATTGCCTGCCCCTGCCTGCTCCTTGCCCTTGCTGGCAGCCACCGCGGCGCGCTCCTCGCCATCCGCGGCGCCGCGGGCCTCGTTGGTTTCGCCGGCTCCGACAGGACCTGGTGTAGCGCTCGGCCTTGGCGTCGGGATCGGCGGCTGTCCGACATCGGCAGGAGGCGCCTCGGCGGTTTCGGCCGGGGCAGCCGGCTCTGCCGGCGTTTCGATCTTCGGAGCCACGCGCTGCTCGTCCACCTGCGGGCTGTCGGCCATCATGTCTGGCGCGGCAGTGGGTTGCTCGACAATCTGCGGCAAGGGTGCGGGCGGCTGCGTGGCCAGTTCCCTGATCGGCCGGTCCCCGGTGGGCCGGTCGGCAGGCGGCTCTGGCTTGATCTGGGGCTTGACCTCAGGCTTGGCTGGCCGCGGGTCGGGCACCAGGGTGACGTTCATCGCGCCCGGCACCTTACCATTCAAGGCGCTGCCGACCACGTCGGCGCCGGTTCGATCGGCGCCTTCCATCTCGATTGCGTCCCCGGCATCAAACGTGCCTGCAGGTGCGATGAGAAAAGCGGCCGCCACCGCCGCATGAAACAGGCAGGAGGCGACGATTGCCGCCGTCCAATTGCGGCTCATCGCTGACGGTCGGGCAGGCGCAAGCGGTCCGGTCGGCGCAAGCGCCAGTTCGCCATCGGCGTCGGGGAGGGGACTGATGTTCTGCATGGCTCGCGGCGAGACCTGCCGCAACCGGCGCGGACTTGTCAAATCAACATCATTTGCCCTAGCGGCAACAGGCAGCGGACCACACCACTATGTTTCGAGCGAATGCGGGCTCCAGCCCCACTGTCTTCCCACTGCCTTCTCAGACCCCGAAGGCGATGCCGGTCTTGGTCTCGGTCTTCAGTCCGCGCATGCAAGCGTCCGGCTTGATGCCGGTGCCGGCGCATTCGGTCGCGCTGTTGATCAGCACGCGGCTGACCTTGGCGCAGTCGGCGCCGGCAAGATCGAAACGCGTCACCTTGGTCTTGCCCGCCGGCAGGTCCTTGAAGTCGAGCACCGTCAGCCGGTCGACGACGCCGGCCTCGTTGAACAGCGCGATCTCGAACGCCGCTTTCGAGAGGTCGGCGCCGAGCGTGTTGTTGACCACGAAGGTCAGACGGCAGCCTTTTTCGGAGGCCTGCGCGCCATTGAGCTCAAGCGTGAGAGCAGGGGCCGGCGCAGACTGTTGCGCCCACGCCGGACCCATCGCAAGCGGCATGGCCAGCACCGAGGTCAGCAGGCGAAGCGATGCCGTCAAGCTTGTCATTGTCGTCAGCCTCCAAATCGCATTGTCGCCGCCAGCTTGAGCGTGACACCAGGCTCGTAAACTACAACAGTGGCCGATGCATTCAACGGGTTGGTGTATTTGACGTCGAACAAATTGTCGGCGCGGAAGTCGACCTTGAGATTGTCGGTCGCCTGGTAGCTGGCGAAGGCGTTGACCAGCGTGTAGTCCTTGGCCACCGGATTGCCCTTCGGCTTGCCATTATACTGCACCTCGCCGCCGACGGTCAGCTTGTCCTCCAGAAAGCGGAAGCCGAGTTGCCCGGTGACCTGCGAAGAGGGGACGGTGACGAGGTCTGCCCGCTCGCCGTCGTAGGAAATAGTGTGGCCATCGATGATCGACGTGGAAAGCCCGGCGAAACCCCAGCCGGCGTCATAGACGCCTTCCATTTCAAAGCCGCGGATCCTGGCTTCTGCAAAGTTCTGGTCTGGAAGCAGGTCGGGATGCCGGGGCCGAACGGGCAGCCGCTGGTCGGGTCGAATGCCGACGGGGTGACGCCTTCGATGTAGTCGTCGACCTCGTTGTCGAAGTAGGCCGCCTTGAAACGAAACGCGTCGCCGGCTTCGAAGATGTCGTCGCGCTTGTAGTTGACACCGAATTCGACGGTCTTGCCAGTTTCAGGCTTCAGATCGGGAATGGGGAGGAAGGGAAAGCTGACGCCTGCCGGATGATTGCCGCTGATGAGGGTTTCCGACAGCGAGGAGAGCGATATCCCTCGGCATAGGTGCCGTAGAATTGCAGTCCCGCAAGGCTGGCGGTTTCGAACGGCGAGACGCCGACGGTGATGCGCGGCGACCTGCATTTTCGATGTGTCCGGCTTCTTAAATCTTGACTCGGTTAGTCCGGTATTGCACTGACTAGTAAACATGATTATTCAAGTCAAGAAATGAATCGGCATTTCACGCAAGCGCCGCGCCAGCGACCAGGCGCGGCCCGGCCCAGGAAAGGGATCGAAACCAGATGAACACGCACAATCCCAATGACTTTCGCGATCGCGTCCGCCGTTCCGACGACAATTCGGCTCGTTTCGATCGGGTCCCATTGACGGTGAGGACCCTGTCCAGCAACTCGCTGTTCCAGGGCGAGCACGAGATCGGTATCGAGCATCACGGAGCGCTCTACCGGCTAAAAATCACCCGCCAGGGCAAGCTCATCCTCAACAAGTAGGTAATAAAATTATGGACCAGCGCGTAAAGCCCGCGCCGCACGAGATCCGGCGGGCGCGGGCAGACAATCCGAAGACGCGCGAGCGCGATCTCGCCGCCCAGCTTGGCATTTCGGAGGCCGAGCTGGTCGCCGCGCATTGCGGCGACGGCGCCCTCCGCGTCGAGCCGCGCGTCAATGATCTTTTGACCGGCCTCGAGGCCGTCGGCGAGGTCATGGCGCTGACGCGCAATGAAAGCGCTGTGCACGAGAAGATCGGCGTCTACGACAAGGTCGTGACCGGCAACCACAATGCCATGGTGCTTGGCGAGAACATCGACCTGCGCATCTTCCCGAAAGTCTGGGCGCACGGCTTTGCCGTCGAAAAGCGCGACGGCGGCGATATCAGGCGCAGCCTGCAGTTCTTCGATGCGGCAGGCGAGGCGGTGCACAAGGTGCATCTGCGGCCGGCGTCCAACCTCTATGCCTATCAGAAGCTGGTGGCCGAGCTGGAATCGCCGAACCAGGAGTCGAGCGTCGCGATTTCAGAAGGCGGGCCTGAAAGCGAGGCCGAGACTTCCGCCGCTTCCGCTGACGTCGACGATCTGCGCGACCGCTGGAGCCGGCTGACCGACGTGCATCAGTTCTTCGGCATGCTGAAGACGCTGAAGCTCGACCGCCGCCAGGCGATGCGCATGGTCGGCCAGGATTACGCCTGGCTGCTCGACAACGATGCCATCAGCGCCATGTTGCATCATGGCGCCGAGGGCGAGATGCCGATCATGTGCTTTGTCGGCAATCGCGGCTGCATCCAGATCCATTCGGGCCCGATCACCTCGATCAAGCCGATGGGGCCGTGGATCAACGTGCTGGACGAGACGTTCCACCTGCATCTGCGGACCGACCACATCCAGGAGGTCTGGGCCGTGCGCAAGCCGACCAAGGATGGCCATGTCACGTCTGTCGAAGCCTATGGCGCCGACGGCAAGATGATCATCCAGTTCTTCGGCAAGCGCCACGAAGGCGAAAGCGAACGCGAGGACTGGCGGTTTCTGGCAGAGAATCTGCCGCGCATTCCAAGCCCGACCGCAGCCTGAGGACAACGACAATGGCTCCTTTGCTTGAACGGGCGCGTGTTTTTAGAATGGCGCTTGGGGCCACGATGTGCCTTTCGTTGGCCTTTGCGCTGCCGGCCCGCGCCGCCGAAGGGACGGAGGTTTTTGCGGACCCGTCGAAGATAGCGGCCATTGGCGGTTCGATCACCGAGATCGTCTTTGCGCTCGGCGAGCCGGACCGGCTGGTCGCTCGCGATTCGACCAGCAATTATCCCGAGGCGGCGCTCAAGCTGCCTGACGTCGGCTACATGCGCCAGCTGTCGCCGGAAGGTGTGCTGTCGGTCAATCCGTCGGGCATCCTGGCCCTGCACGGCAGCGGGCCGAAGGAAACCGTCGACGTGCTGAAGAAGACGAGCATCCCGTTCATCGAGGTGCCCGAGCGCTACGACCACGACGGCATTGTCGAAAAGATCCGCATCGTCGGCAAGGCGCTTGGCGCCGACGCGGTCGACGGCTTCTCCGGCTACAAGCAATTGTCCGACGAGGCTGTCATCACCGCCAGGCCGGACGTGATCCTGATGATGAACAATGCCGGTCCCGGCATATCGGACGACGAATTGTTCGCGAACCCGTCCATATTGTCGACACGGGCGGGTGCGGTGCGCCAGTTGGTCAGCATGGATCGCGGCTATCTGCTCGGCTTCGGGCCGCGCACCGCCGACGTCATCCGCGACCTTGCCGCCTCGCGTTATGGCGGGCAGGCCGCGGACTGAGCGGGCGCCCAATGGTGGATCAATCGATCGCTGGTGCGGGCACTATGGCGGCAGCATCCGACGGTGACCGTTCGGGGCGCGCGCAACGCCATCCTGCTTTTGTGCCTCGGACTTGCCGTTGCCGTCCTGTTGTCGCTGACATCAGGCGCATCCGATGCCTCGGCCGTCAGCGTCGTTGGCGACTGGCTGTTGGGTGCCGCACCCGGCAATGAGGCGCTGAGCGCGCGCGACCGCCTGATCGTCTACGATATCCGCCTGCCGCGTGTCACGCTCGGCGTGCTGATCGGCGCAGCGCTTGCCGTCTCCGGCGCGGTGATGCAAGGGCTGTTCCGCAACCCGCTGGCAGACCCCGGTCTCATCGGTGTTTCGGCGGGAGCGAGCCTCGGCGCGGTGGCCGTCATCGTGCTTGGCGCCACGGTGCTGGCGCCGGTAATTGCGGTGCTGGGCACACTCGCCCTGCCGCTGGCGGCGTTCTGCGGCGGGCTGGCGACGACATTGGTGCTCTATCAGGTCGCCACCAGGCACGGCCGAACCTCGGTCGCCACCATGCTGCTTGCCGGCATTGCGCTGGCGGCCCTTGCCATGGCGCTGACCGGTATCCTGATCTTCATGGCCGACGACCGGCAGTTGCGCGACCTGACCTTCTGGCAACTCGGCTCGCTCGCCGGCGCGACCTGGCAAAAGATCGGTTCCGTCCGCCTGTGATCGTGCTGGCGCTGGCGGCGATGCCGTTCCTGGCGCGCGGCCTCAACGCGCTGGCGCTGGGCGAAGCCACCGCCGGCCATCTCGGCATCCCGGTGCAGCGGCTGAAATACACTGCAATTGTCGGCGTTTCGGCGGCGGTCGGGGCATCCGTCGCCGTCAGCGGCGGCATCGGCTTTGTCGGCATCGTCGTGCCGCATCTGCTGCGCCTGGCTATCGGCCCGGACAACCGTTATTTGCTGCCGGCCTCGGCTTTGCTTGGCGCTTGCCTGCTGCTTCTGGCCGATGCCGTCGCCCGCACCATCGTGGCGCCGGCCGAGCTGCCGATCGGCATCGTCACCGCGATCGCCGGCGCTCCCTTCTTCCTCTGGATCCTGCTGCGCAAGCGTGGCGTCATTGACATGTGAGAGGGGGGACCTGTGAGAGGACTTTTCATGATCGAAGAGCGGGCATGATCGAAGCGCGGGATGTCTCGGTGGCGATCGGCGGCAAGCGTATCGTCGCCAATGTCGATTTCGACATACGGCCTGGCGAAATCGCGGCCATCGTCGGCCCCAATGGTTCGGGCAAGACGACTTTCCTGAGGGCGTTGTCCGGCGATCTAGCCTTTTCGGGTGCGGTCACCATCAACGGCCGCGACCTGTCAGGGGTGAAGCCTGTCGAGGCAGCTATGCTGCGCGCCGTGCTGCCGCAGGCGACGACGTTGTCCTTTCCCTTCACGGTGCGCGAGATCGTCAGGCTCGGCCTGCTCGGCGGGCGCTCGGGCGCGCTGCCCGGCGAGGACGAGCGCCTGCCCGAACGGGCGCTGGCGCGGGTCGATCTCGATGGCTTTGCCGGCCGTTTCTACCAGGAGCTTTCGGGCGGCGAACAGCAGCGCGTGCAACTGGCCCGTGTGCTCTGCCAGGTGTGGGCGCCGCTCCTCGACGGCAAACCGCGCTATCTCTTCCTCGACGAGCCGGTTTCCAGCCTCGACATCAAGCACCAATTGATCATCATGAACATCGCCCGCGATTTCGCCAGAAGGGGCGGCGGCGTGGTCGCCATCCTGCACGACCTTAATTTGACGGCGATGTATGCCGACCGGATTTTCGTCATGCACCGCGGCAGGCTTGCCGCCACCGGCTCACCGCAGGACGTGCTGAGCGACGATCTGATCGAAAAAGTATTCGATTGCCGGCTGAGGGTCGGCGTGCTGCCGGCCGGAGACATGCCGTTCGTCCTGCCGCAGTCAGCGGCGTAAGTTCCAACTTGCAAGGTCGGCGCTGCCCCTCATCGCCCTGCCGGCCTTTTTGCAACGATGGAGATTGGCGAAACCGTCGATGACATCGTCCCTCTCTCCGTCACTATACGGGGAGAGGATGCCGGCAGGCAGGTGAGGGGCAGCGCAAACGCTCGGAGAGGGTAAAGGGCAAATTCAGGCGGCCGGCGCCCTTTGCACCAGCATGTCGATGCCGAGCAGGTGGCGCACGTTCGGGCGCGCCGCCACCATGTCGGCGATCGTATAGCGCTCGAGCACGGCGAAGAACGCATTGAGCGCCTCGCGCAGCGCCGAATTCAGTGCGCAACTGTCGACCAGCGGACATTCGGCGGCGTCGTTCTCGAAGCATTCGGCCATGGCGAAGCTCTCTTCGGTCACGCGCACGACGTCGAACAGGGTGATCGATTCGGCCGGGCGGCCGAGCCTGACACCGCCGTTCCTGCCGCGCACCGTCTCGACCAGACCATGCTCGACCAAAGGCTGCAGGATCTTGAAAAGAAAAAGTTCAGACACCGAGTAGGCGGCCGCGATCTCCGGGATGCGGCTCAGCCGATCGGTATTCGCGGCGCAATACATCAGGATGCGCATGGCGTAGTTGGTCTGGCGTGTCAGCCGCATTTTGTCCTCACGAAGCAGTAGCTCAGCCCTAATATGGCCCATACCTTGGAATAATTCCAGACAAGCACCGCATAATAGATGAAGTTTTTTGTCAGGTTTGCGTGCGCGGTCGTGCAAGCGACGACCCTGATCTGGCGAGCATTCGGGTGGGCGGATTACTAAATTAAGTCCGCGAGATCGACCAGGAGCAGTTCATCCATGTCACAATCAGCACCGACTTTGGCATCCGTCCGGTTTCGATGCCGACGCGGACGCCAAGCTTTCGGCGCTTCGTCGCCACCGTAGCGCTCGCGCTCTGCGTCCTCATTTTTGCCCTCGCCAAGTCTTTCGAGTGCCGCCATGCGTGGCTGGGTTTCGTCGCCGCCCTCGTTGCAGAGACCGTTTTGCAGAGACCGTATTGAATGTAAAAGGAGGGTGACAAATTAATGACAATTTTCAATATTCACGCGGAACCATCCCGGTGGCAAATCGTTGGACCAACCTTACGCGCTCCAGTCGCGTCGAGACAAAGCTCCAAGGAGTAGGGCCATGGCCTTGTTGAAGGGTGGCAATATCGTCACGGGGCTGGCGATTGGCATTGGAGCAGGTGTCATTGCCCCCATGCTTGCGCCTATCCTCAAACCATTTGCCAAATCGGCTATCAAGGCTGGATTGGTGGCTTACGATCAAGCACGAGTTGCCTTCGCCGAACTCAATGAGAGAACCGGCGACGTCATGGCCGAGGCTCGGGCTGAAGTGGAAGAAGCGCGTAAAGCCGCGGCTGAGCAACCGAAATCCGCGGACCAATCCTGACATCCACATGCGGCTGTCGAATTGAAGTCTTGGGGGTCGAGTCTTGGGAGGTTCGCGAGTCTTGGGAGGTTCGTTTGTACCTGTAAGAAGAATGGGGGCACCAACAAGGAGCAAGTTCAATGGCGATACTCGAAGACGCATTTAAAGGCGGCAACTTAGCAACGGGTCTGGCCTTCGGAGTTGGAGCGGCCTTCTTGGCCCCGCTTGCCGTATCCGTGCTGCGTCCTGTTTCGAAAGCGGTCCTCAAGGCCGGTCTGATTGCTTACGACCAAGGCCGAGTTGCCGTTGCTGAGATGAATGAAATGACGTCCGACTTGGTTGCTGAAGCCAGAACAGAGATGGCCGAAGCGACCAAGGAAACGGACAATGGAGGCAGCAGCGAAACCGGCGCGCGTCGCGCCCGTAAGAGCGAAGCTGCAGAAAAGTCTCCTAGCAGCTAAGCATCAATACTCGTCTGAAACGGGTCATGACCGGCGTGAGGGCTTTGCATCACGCCAGGCCATCCACTCGTTGCCTCAAAGGATTCCACCGCGGGCACAGTCGTTTTGCCCAGCAAGCTCTTGCGGTGGAGTTCGGTACAACAGTCAGCTCAAGGGTGCCGTGGGATGCATGCCGAGTCGGGGAATCCCGAGTCGTCCAATAGTCGCAGCGCCGTGTCCATTACCCGGATCCATACATCAGTCCCGGGTCGGGCCAGGCTGAAAATCGGCGGATTGCAAGGCTCAAGTTCAGTCAAGACTCTGCTGGAGCGGGGAGGCTACGCGGCGCCTGGCGTGTCCAGCATCACCGCCAGCGATCTGACCGGAAATGTCGTCGTCCAATTTGACGTGACGTCAGGCCTTGATTCCATCATCGACTATCTCGCAGCTTTATTGCGAGGTGAGATCATCGCACCGGGCGAGATGCCCGATGCCGGGCCGGAGTGGCATACGCTTTCGCCAAAACAATCGTGTTTCAAGCTGGAGGCTTCGGCAGACGCCGGTCTGCCGGGAGATGAAGCTCTGCGGCGGTTGGCAAGCACCGGCCCCAACATCCTCGAAAACATTCAGCCACGGTCGCGCGCGAGCATTCTTGCGGACCAATTTCAAAGCTTGCCGGTCGCGATGCTTCTTGGTGCCGCATCGGTCTCCATTCTCACCGGCGGCGCATTCGAAGCCGCCGTGATTCTCGCGGTAGTCGGCTTGAATGCCGTCATCGGCTACCAAACCGAAAGCCGTGCGGAACGGACGATCCAAAGTTTGGGAGCGAAGGGGCCCCAAACCGCCCAGATTATGCGCGAAGGCGTCATTGCCACTGTCCCAGTTCAGCAGATCGTTCCCGGGGACGTTCTTACGGTGCAACGGGGAGACGTTGTTCCGGCCGATGCGCGTCTGCTGAATGAGGAGGCTTTGACAATTAGTGAAGCCCTGCTGACGGGCGAAAGCGCACCCATTCAGAAGACTGTGGGTGCTATCGAACGGGTGAACTTGCCTCTTGGGTCCCGTTCAAACATGATCTATCGCGGAACGATCGTGACTGGAGGCGGCGGGCGCGCGGTCGTGGTCGCAACAGGTTCGCTCACGCAAGCGGGACGAATACAGCGGCTGGTCGGCGCAACCTTCGCCCCTGAAACGCCGCTTCAAATGGAGCTCAAGAACCTCGGACAGCGGCTCGGCTGGCTGACATTGGGCACTTGCGCAGTCCTTTTCTCTCTAGGCTGGCTGCGCGGCATCGGTCTTCTCCAGATGGCCCGCTCGGCGATGTCTGTTGCCGTCGCAGCAGTCCCTGAAGGTCTGCCGATGGTGGCGACGACCACCTTTGCTCTTGGCATCGAGAAACTGCGTCGTGAAGGTGTTCTGATCCGCAAGCTGGATGCTGTCGAGACGCTTGCGGCGGCGCGGGTCGTTTGCTTCGACAAGACGGGAACGCTGACCCTCGGCCACATCGATGTCGATACGATCAGGATTGGCGACAACGCCTACTCGATCAATGAGGATTGGGGCGCGCAGAACGCGTTGCGCCATCTGCTGGAAGTGTGCTGCCTGTGCAACGATGCCGAGATTGTTCAGACGGAGGAAGGATTGCGTTTGAACGGCTCGCCTACCGACGGCTGCCTCGTCCAGGCCGCTCTCGACCGTGGCGTGGACGTTACATCTCTGCGTAAGCGCTTTGCACGGATATCCGTGCAGCGCAGGAGCGAAACGTATCGCTTCATGGTGACGCAACATGCAATGGAAGATGGGACGCTGACCGCCATGAAAGGGAGCCCGAAGGAGGTCCTGGCGCGTTGCCGCATCGAAACCTTGCCGGACGGCACCGAGCGAGAACTCACTCCGGAACGGCGCGCCGCCATCGGGAAAGTAAATCTCGAAATGGCATCTCAGGCTCTTCGCGTACTGGGTGTCGCGCGTGGACAGGCCACAGGTTCCAAGCCGAATGGGCACAATGGTCGAGATCTTGCCTGGCTCGGGCTTGTTGGGATGGCGGATCAGGTGCGTCCGGGTACCAGCGAACTGCTGAGCCAGCTGCACGAGGCCGGCATTCAGACGATTATGCTCACGGGTGATCAGAAGGCAACGGCGGCTGCCGTTAGCGAGCTTATCGGGCTGAACGGTCGAGGCGAGGTGGAGATTGTCGATGGCGCGGACCTCGAAGACATGTCTTCGGGCGAGCTTGCCCAGACCGCTCGGCGCGCGCATGCGTTCAGTCGGGTCAGCCCGGCGCAAAAGCTGCAAATCGTTCGCTCCCTTCAGGAAGCAGGTGTAACCGTAGCAATGGTTGGTGACGGAGTGAATGACGGCCCTGCGTTGAAGGCTGCAGACGTGGGCGTTGCGATCGGCCAGCAGCAGAGCATGAATGCCGCGAGGGAAATCGCGGATGTCATCATCCACACCGGTAGTCTCGGCGGTCTTGCCACCGCCATCGAAACAGGCCGCACGACCCACCGCAACATTCGGAAGACCATTCGCTACCTGGTCAGCACTAACCTCAGCGAGGTGCTGCTGGTTCTGGCGGGTACTTCGGTCGGCATCGGAGCACCGCTCTCGCCGATGCAGCTCCTCTGGATAAACCTGATCTCGGACGTGCTGCCTGGCATCGGACTGGCGATGGAAGCGCCTGAACCCGACATTCTTCGGCAGGCACCGAAAGAAGACCACACGGCGATATTGCGGCGTGGTGAAATCGGGCGGCTTGCCGCTCAATCTGCGATCATAAGCGGTGGAGCGATGGCGGTGAGCCTTCTCGGCGCCACGCGCTATGGATTGGATTCTCCAATCACGAGGACCATGACTTTCGAAAGCCTGGTGATGGCCCAGCTTCTTCATGCCATCACATCGCGTTCCGATAGGCACAGCATCTTTGATCGCAGCCCGCGACCGCCCAATCGCGCGCTCTCCCTGATCATTGGGGGGTCGATGGCCGTTCAGGCCGGCTGCCTCTTAATACCGTTTTTCAGAAGGCTTCTCGGGATAGCACCGATCACCGGAACAGACGCCATCATTACCCTCGCCGGTGGAACTCTTCCCTTCCTGGCAATGGAATGGATGAAATCGCGACGTGATGCCGCCGACGGCGAGTTGGTCTGGACCCGTGCAAAGGAGCAAACGAACCTTCCGGCACCGGTGTAATTGCAGCCCCCGGCCTTACGCTGCGATCGGCATAGGTTCTTCGACTTGCTCATACGTTACAGTCGGCGATCGATGCGACTGAGGTCGCATCATGGTGCCGACAACCGCACGAAGCACCGGTTCGGCCAGGACCTCTGCCAGTTGGGCAGCAGGATGCCTCGCGAAGACGAGAGGCAGAAACTTTGCCAGCAGGAACACCAGGTCCAGTTCGCGCCCGCTCATGCCGTCAGCCCGACCGTTCGTCACGACGAGCGGATGAAGAGTCGATTCGACCGTCAGATACGGAATGCCGCGGCAGGCAGCCAACGGATCGACACTATTATCGTGCACGATCACCAGGCTTGCGGCCGTGGGATTGACGGTGACGCTGGATATGCCCTCCACGCCGAGAAGCTCTCGCTGCAGATTGGCGAAAAACGCGACCTGATAGCGCGCAGCGGGAATTTTGATCCGTAGACGGCCCGTTGTGCGGTGAACGACACGGGCGGTTTTTTGAACATGCATCTCGATTCGCTCACTTTCATGCCGCCAAGGCGACCATTCGCGAGCGAGATAGGAGATTTTCACAAAAGCTTGATGACAGTCGCAGGCTTTGCTGGGCGGCGCGATTTCTTAGGAAATCGCCCATGTTCCGAGATAGAGGAGGCATCCGACGAGCGCGCCTACAATGGTTCCATTCATGCGGATGTATTGGAGATCGCTCCCGACAACCAGTTCGAGGCGGTCCGATAGAGCTTTCGTGTCCCAGTTCCTGACGACGTCGCTGAAGAAGGAGCTGATCTCGCCGCGCCACGTGACGATATAAAGCGCCAAGCGTTCCAGCGCAGAGTCGAGGTGTTTCTGCATTGCCTCATCGGTCGCAAGCGCCTGTCCGAACAGGGAAAGCCCACGCTGAAGGCTGGCGCGCGTCTTCGACGAGGGCGTTTGCAAATCCTGTAGAGCAAGCTCTGACAGCTCGGTCCAGATTGAACCGAGCCATGCCTGAATGCCGGGATGCTCGAGCAAACGGTTTTTGGCTGCATTTATCTGCTCCCGCTGCTCGGGAGATGTTTGCAGGGTGTGAACAAGGTCCAATATTGCTTTCCGGAATTTCAGCCGCGCGTCACCTTCAGGCTCCTGCAGCTTGTGCAATACTTCGATCACACCTGAAATAAGCGCAGCAGCTATCCGGCGGTCTATGGCTTTCGGAATCCACCAGCGACTGCGTTCCTGCACAAGTTTTTCGATCTGGCCGCTGTTCTCCTGGAGTAATTTTTCGGCAACTTGGATGGCGCGGTCGAATACGACGTCGGCTTCTCCGCTGACCGTCAGCGCATGAAGAACGCGGCCGAGGACAGGCGTAAAGTCGGCTTGCCGAAGCTGCTCGCCAAGCGTGCGATGGGCGAAATTCAGCAGGTCGGGGCTTCCCGCAGATCGGATCAGGTATGGTAGTGCGTCGACAATCGTATCGGCGATCGCATCGGCACTGGAAGGAAGAGCAATCCAGGTGGCGAAGCGGTGTCCGACACCAACGCTGCGCAACTTGGCAAGGACAGTGTCCGCCGTGAGGAAATGCCGCTCTATGAAGCGCCCGAGCGTTGTGGCAATGCGATCCCTGCTGTTCGGGATGATAGCGGTATGCGGAATCGGGACACCTAAAGGGTGGCGAAACAGCGCCGTGACGGCAAACCAGTCCGCCAGCCCCCCGACCAGGCCAGCCTCGGCGCCTGACCGCAGCAGCAATGTGGCGAAGCCCGGATTATCAACCCAATGCGTGCTTACGACGATCGCTGCCATTGAGCCAAGGAGACCGTTGGCGAAGGCGCGGTTGCGACGCTGGCGCCGGATGGCGATTTGGTCGTCCCCGGCGCTCGCGTCAGTGGCTTGTTCGGAGATTGAAAGGGGAGAGGACGAATCTACCGGCATACCGAGACTCCTGTATAATCAGTGAGCAGAGTGCTCTGGTGCAAGACTCCTCGATATGCGAGGCTGAAGGCAATACAAAGGAGTGCGGCGAAAAGACCAGCTGGCATCGGGGGCGCAAACAGGGTTCCAACGAGCAGGCGAGTCATGCTTCCCAAAGCGACAGTCGAACACACCATGCCGGGGCGCCTTCGGGTGAAAGTTTCCGATTTCCGCGGCGACGTGTCCTATTTCCGCTCGGCGATCGAGAAGCTCTCGAACTATCCGGAGATTGCCGGTTTGAGGGCGAACCCGATGACCGGAAGCTTTATCATCGAGCACAAGACGGATTTGCCCTCGATTCGCAAAATTGCGGCCGACGGCGAAGTGTTCGACCTGCAGGAAACATTTTCGCCGCCGCCTCGCCGAGAGCCGCCCGTTCCGAGCGGAGACAAGGCGGACGACAGGAACCCCGCGTTGGAAGGGGGCAGAGCGACCATAATCGGCCTGTTGGGTGGTCTGGCCGCTTACCGGGCGACGCGAGGTTATGGATTGGGTCCCGCCACCGAAAACTTCTGGAATGCGTTCGGTGCGCTACGAATTCTCAAGAATCCATTTATTGCGCTCGTCTTTGGCGGCCTTGGAATTCTGCAATTGACAAGGGGCCGATGGGCGGGATCGGCATCATCCCTCCTCTTCTATGCGTTCGTCGTCAGGCAGCTGTCCGGCTCCAGCCCCGAAATGCAAGCCAGCCAATCGGACGAATCGAAATCCGAAGACCCTCTAGCGACTGACACGCCGCCGATCAGGTCAAGCGCTGGGACTTTGCCCAGCTCACCATGAACATCGACAGGGACCTGCAATATATCCGCTTCAACGGCATGGTCATCGGCGGCCTTGCCGGCGTCGTGCTCCATACTGTGGAACGGCTGTTCCTCGTCAACTGAGCCGCGATCTGTTGCGCGGCCGAATGGACCGTGAGGCTCCAGTGCCCTATGTTCTCTTCAGGTGCCGCATTCGCAGCGCCAGGGGAGAAGCCACCATGGCAAAGCAACCGGAATCCGACACCTTCATGGACATTTTCGCCAGGTTCGGCCGCGACCTGAAGCTGCCGAACGTCGATGTCGAGGCGATCCTCAACCATCATCGCAAGAACCTCGAGGCACTGGAAAAATCGGCCAGGGCGAGTGCCGCCGGAGCGTCGTCGCTGCTCTCCAGGCAGCGCGAGATGCTGCAGGACACGCTGCACGAGATCGCCGACATGGCGCAGAGCTACAGGGCGCCGGGCGATCCTCGGGAGTTGATGGCCAAGCAAGCGGCGTTCGCCAGGAAATCCTTCGAGACCGCATTGAAGAATGCCGGCGAGGTGGCCGAACTGGCCAGGAAATCCGGGACCGAATCGGTCGAGATCCTGCGCGAGCGTATCAAGGAGGCGATGGCGGAAATCCGCAGCAGCTACGATAAGAAGTAGGCTGTTCCCAAGCCAAAGCAGGCGGACTTTTCTCCCGTCATGTCCGGCTGCTGAAAGCCGTATTGTTGGTCTTTGGCCCCGGCGAGGCGCACAAAGTTTCTCTTGCTCGGATGAACCTGTTTCCGGCGCTGGACACAGGCATCCGGCCGAGGATACCGCAGCGGAACGCGCGGAGCGAATTGACAGAGGCGGCCGGTTCGTGGTCCGGAGGCAGGGCAAGCGATCGGGAAAGCAGGAATGACGCAAACACGGCTGAGGACGCCGCCGACCTACGAACAGCTCAGGACGATGACAGGGCAGGAGCTTGGCGTGTCGGAGTGGACGACGGTTGACCAGAGCCGCATCGACCAGTTCGCCGAATGCACGGGCGACCGCCAATGGATCCATGTCGATCCAGAGCGGGCGAAGCGGCAGAGCCCGTTCCGCGCCACCATCGCGCATGGCTATCTAACGCTGTCGATCATCGGCGCGCTGGCGCTCGACATGGGCATCGTGCCCGAAAACACGCAAGCCGTCTTCAACTATGGCTTCGACAAGGTGCGGTTCCTGGCCCCGGTCAGGGCCGGCGCGCGCATCAGGCTGCGCATCACGCTTTTGTCCATGGAGGACAAAGGTCCCGGCCAGTATCTGATGAAGGCGGCCAATATCGTCGAGATCGAAGGTGAGCAGAAGCCGGCGCTGACCGCCGAAACGCTCGTTATGCTCTATGAGCGCCGGAGGCGGGCAAGGGCCTGAGGGGCGAAGCGCCAGGGCCTGCATCTTCGTGACAGCGAAAATCATCGCGACATTGCCTCTTCAAGCGTCCTGAAGATTCTCTCGTCTGCCGACTGCGCGGCGTTGAAGCGCAGGAAACGGCTGGCAGTTTGGGACAGGCTGAACGCATTGCCGGGCGCCAGCACGACATTGGCCGACAAGGCGCGGCGGGCTGTTTCCGCTGCATCCACGCCTTCCGGCAGGCTGCACCATAAGAACATGCCGGCGGGCTGGTCGATCCACGGCGTCACGCCGATCGTCTTCAGGCGGGTTCTTGTCTCAGCCATGGCGCGTGAAAGCCGCGTGCGCAGCAAATCCACGTGCTTGCGATAGCTGCCGTCCTTCAGAGGCAAGCCTGCCGCTGCCGAAGGACGTGGCGATCTTGAGGTCGGTCAGCCCTTCCATCCAGTCGCGCGGAGCCGCGATGAAGCCGCAGCGCACCGACGCCGAAAGCGTCTTGGAGAAGCTGCCGATATGGACGACGCGACCAAGACCGTCGAACGCCGCCAGCCTGGGCGCGGGCGTGTGTTCGAAGTCGGCAAAGATATCGTCTTCGATGATCGTCAGATCCGATTGGTCGGCGAGCTTGAGCAATCGATGGGCGACGACCGGCGACAGAATTGCACCCGTTGGATTGTGAAGCGCGGAATTGGTGATGTAGAGGCGCGGCCGGTGCTCGATCAGCGCCTGCCCAAACAGCTCGATATCCGGTCCCGACGGCGTATAGGGAACGCCGACCACCTTGGCCCGGTGAGCGCGCAGCAGGGCATGGAAGTTGAAATAGCAGGGATCGTCCACCAGCACCGTGTCGCCCGGCTCGAGCAGGAACCGGCAGAGGAGGTCGATGGCCTGGGTGCCCGATTCCGTCAGCATGATCTGGTCGGGAGATGCCTCGATGCCGTGCTCTGCCATGCGCCGTGCGAGCAGATGACGCAGCGGCGGCAGCCCGAGCGGGGTGCCGTAATCCGTCAGCGTGACATCATCGCCGCGTGCCATTGTCCGCAGGGCCCGGCGCAATCCAGCCTCGGGCATCCAGGAGGCAGGCAGCCAGCCGCAGCCGGGTTTGAGCACGCCGTCGCCGGCTTCTAGCGATTGGCGCGAAACCCAGAGCGGATCGACAGCTCGATCAAGCCTGGGGCCGATCTCGGCCAGCGACAAAGGAGCCAGCGGTCCGGCGGCATAAAAGCCCGAACCTGGACGCGAGCGGATGATGCCTTCCGCCGCAAGCCGCTCATAGGCTTCGACCACGGTGGATTTCGAAACCTGCATGGTTTTCGCAAAAGCCCGGATCGAAGGCAGCCGGGTTCCCGGTGTCAGGCTGCGTGCGGCGATCCTGTGCCTGATCGTCGCCATGACGCTTTCGACAAGCGTCCCGCTGCCCTCATTTGCCGTCGCCTGCTCGTCCATCCGTACTGCTCAATCTACCATAACAGTTTTATCAAACTGTACCTCATTGTCCCTGGTGGCGCCACATGTCCGGCCCGATAGAGGGCGAGAACATCAGGAGCGTGCGATGGATAAGACGGCGGGCGGCTGGATCAACGGATTCGTAGGCGTGCTGATTTTCAGCGGATCGCTTCCGGCAACGCGCGTCGCGGTGATGGATTTCGATCCGACGTTCCTAACCGTCGCCCGTGCTGCCACGGCAGGCATTCTGGGCCTCGCGCTCCTGCTCGCTTTTCGCCAGAAGCGTCCGGAGCGGCGCGATCTGCTGTCGCTGGCCATCGTGGCGCTTGGCGTCGTGGTCGGCTTTCCGCTGCTGACCGCGCTGGCGCTCAAGCACATCACCTCGGCCCATTCCATCATCTTCGTCGGCCTGTTGCCGCTGGCGACCGCAATCTTCGGCGTCATTCGCGGCGGCGATCGCCCCAAACCGGCTTTCTGGCTGTTTTCATGCCTTGGCAGCGCCCTTGTTGCCGGTTTTGCAGTGACGCAAGGTGTGGCGGCCGCGCCGCTTGGCGACATGCTGATGCTGGCCGCCATTATCCTGTGCGGACTGGGCTATGCGGAAGGCGCCACGCTGTCCCGCAAACTCGGCGGCTGGCAGGTGATCTCATGGGCGCTGGTGTTGTCGCTGCCGGTCATGCTGGCCCTGACGCTCATCACCATGCCACCGTCGCTCGAACCCGTCGGCAACGCCGCCTGGATCGGCCTGGCCTATGTCTCGCTGTTCAGCATGCTGATCGGTTTTGTGTTCTGGTATCGCGGGCTGGCGCAAGGCGGCATCGCTGCGGTCGGGCAGTTGCAGCTTCTCCAGCCGTTCTTCGGCCTTGGGCTGGCGGCAACGCTGCTGCATGAGCCGGTCAGTCCCGCCATGATTGCCGTCACCGCTGCCGTCGTGCTTTGCGTGGTCGGTGCGAAGAGATATGCGAGATAGGCGCCGGCCCTTCTTCCTTCTCCCCTTGTGGGAGAAGGTGGATTGGCGCGCAGCGGGGTGCTGGCCGGAACGCCCTCGTGCCAAGCTGGAACACCCCTCATCCGACCGCTTCGCGGCCACCTTCTCCCACAAGGGGAGAAGGGAGAGCCGACTTGGCTAGAACTTGGTCACCACGCCAATGCCGATGCCTTCGAAGCCGCCCATCGCCATTAGTGCGGCTGGCGCCTCTTCGAGGCTGATTTTCTTGCCGACCAGCAGTTCGGGTTTGAGTTTGCCGGTGCGGATCATCTCCATCATCGCCTGGTAGCGGTGGGCCTGCATGCCGTGGCTGCCGCGGATTTCGAGCTCGAAGGCGATCACCTTGTCCATCGGTATCTGCGGCCTGGCGTGATCGCCGAGCATCAGGCCGACCTGCACATGGCGGCCGCGCCGGCGCAGATTCGCGATCGAGTTGAACGAGGTGGTGGGGTGGCCGAGCGCGTCCATCGACATATGCGCGCCGCCATTGGTGATCTGCTTGACCGCCTTGACCACGTTCGGCGTCTTGGCCGCGTTGATGGTCGCCACCGCGCCGATCTTGCTGGCGAAGTCCAGCTTCTCGTCGGTCAGGTCGATGGCAATCACGTTGGCGCCCATGGCGCTGGCGATCATGATCGCCGACAGGCCGACGCCGCCGCAGCCATGCACGGCCACCCATTCGCCGGGCGTCACCCGGCCCTGGTCGACAATGGCGCGGAACGAGGTGACGAAGCGGCAGCCAAGGCTGGCGGCGGTGGCGAATTCCATCTCGTCCGGCAAGCGGACCAGATTGGTGTCGGCATGGTCGATGGCGACAAATTCGGCGAACGAGCCCCAGCCGGTGAAGCCGGGCTGGGACTGGTGTTCGCAGACCTGATGGTTGCCGGAGCTGCATTCGAAGCAACGGCCGCAGCCGACGGCGAACGGCACAGTGACACGCTCGCCGGCCTTCCAGCGGGTCACCTGCTTGCCGGCGGCCACGACGACGCCGGCAAGCTCGTGGCCAGGCACATGCGGCAGGCGGATACCATCGTCATGGCCCATCCAGCCATGCCAGTCGCTGCGGCAGAGCCCGGTCGCCTCGACCTTGATGACAACGCCGCCCAGTGCCGGCTCCGGATCGGCAACGGTCTGGATCGTCGGCACCTCGCCGAATTTTTCGAAGACAACGGCTTTCATCGGCAATTCCTCACGATTGTATAGCGCTGCTACTCGGCATCGATCTGGTTCTCGGGTGCGGCCCTTTGGAAGGCCGGCAGCGCCATGCAGGCGGCGTGGATGCGGCCGATTGTCGGATAGGGCGTCAGGTCGACGCCGAAACGGGCGTTGCTGGTGACCTGTGCGACCAGGCAGATGTCGGCCAGCCCCGGCGTTTCGCCATGGCAGAATGTCTTTGTTTCGGGGGAGGAAGACAGAATCTTTTCAAGCGGCTGAAAACCTTCGTTCACCCAGTGCCGGAACCAGTTGGCGACGTCTTCGTCGCCGGCGCCGAACAGCGTGCGCAGCGAGGTCAGTACGCGCAGATTGTTCACCGGATGGATGTCGCAGGCGATCATCTGCGCCAGCATCCTGACGCGGGCCCGACCAAGCGCGTCCTGCGGCAAAAGCGGCGGTTCGGGCCTGGTTTCGTCGAGAAATTCGATGATCGCCAGCGATTGCGTCAGCAGCGTGCCGTCGGCCAGGATCAGTGCCGGCACCAGCCCTTGCGGATTGACCGAGAGATAGGCGGGCTCGAGATGCTCGCCATGGCGCAGATGATGCGGCACATACTGGTAGGTCAGGCCCTTCATCTCCAGCGCGATCCGCACCCGGTAGGAGGTGGAGGAGCGGTAGTAGTTATGAAGGACGAGGTCGCTCATTGCGGTACATTCGGCCGATTTGGACGACCGGGCAAGGGATGATGGTCCGGAAATTGCCATCTCCGCCCTTCGGCCAGGGATGGCGATGTACTATTTGCCAATAATCTGGCCATGGTCACTGGGCTATTCTATCCTGCCTGAAATGAAACGAAACGCCATGACCGCAGTCAACGATCGCGCCCGGTTTCTGATCATCGACGACCACCCGCTGTTTCGCGAGGCGCTGCACAGCGCTGTGCAGATGGCCTATCCGGATGTCGATACTGTCGAGGCGCGTTCGATCACCGAGGCATTTGAGCTTCTTGCGGATGCGAAGCCATTCGATCTCGCGCTGCTCGACCTCAGCATGCCTGATGTGCATGGTTTCGACGGGCTGCTGCAGCTTCGGACCCGCTATCCGCGCCTGCCGGTGGTCATCGTTTCGGGGCATGAGGAGCCCAAGATCATTTCCGAGGCGCTGTCCTACGGCGCGGCCGGCTTCATCCCGAAATCGGCGCGCAAGAGCGACCTGGCCGCCGCCATCCGCTCGGTGATGGACGGTGCGATCTACGTGCCCGAAACCTATGAAGGCCAGCCGCCCGACGCCGACAGCACCGACCGCGCCGAGATGGTGCAGCGCCTTGCCAAACTGACGCCGCAGCAATTGCGGGTGCTGCAGATGCTGCGCCAGGGCCTGCTCAACAAGCAGATCGCCTACGAGTTGCAGGTCGGCGAAACCACCGTCAAGGCGCATGTCTCCGAGATCCTGCGCAAGCTCAACGTCTACAGCCGGACGCAAGCCGTCATCGAGGTTTCCAAGCTCGACAGCGCCGAGCTGTTTCGCGGCCAGGCGGGGTTTTAGCGGCGGCTGCGACAGTGCATTCGGAGTTTGAGATGACGCGGGAATTTTATGGGGCGACAGGGGAGGCCCAGCGCTCAATAAACAAACTCTTGTCGCTTCCGGCTTCTGGCCGGGAGCAGGATTGGGAGATCGAGTTTGCCGATCCTAATCGCATCGAGGAAATGCTGAAAGCTGCCTCAATTAGCCGTCTGAATTATGATGAGAAGTGTGCCTTGGCTTTGCTGACGATCGCCTCGATCGAGGAAATGGTCGAAGCAGGCGAAGCCAATCCCAAAATTCTCAAGTACGCTAAAGCTGTCCTTAGGCAGGATGATGATGTTCGAGAGGCAATGATTTTTTATTGGATTGGTCAAAGTCGCGCGTCGGATCAGATGACTGTTAGAGAAATACTTCTCACTTAGTCCCATTTCCTTGTCGCTCGCGGTCGTCTGCCGTGTCGTTGACATCAAGCCAGGAGATGCGCCAGCAGTGCGCGCAGTTGCGCCGGTTTCAGCGGCTTGCGCATCAGCTCGATGCCGGCCGCGCGGGCGGCTTTGGCGACGGTCTCCGAACCGTCGGCAGTGACGATCAGCGCCGGCACGGCACGGCTGAGATACTCGCGGACCTCGGCGATGGTCGTGGTGCCGAGGTCGCCGCCGTCGAGATGCTGGTCGGCGATGACGATGTCCGGCACCCAGTCCGTATCGCCAAGCATCTCGAGCGCAGCATCGGTCGAGGTGGCGGGGCGCACCAGGCATTGCCAGCGCTCGAGCAGGGATGTCATCGCCTGCAGCACCTCGACGTCGTTCTCGACCAGCAGCACCTTTGTGCCGAACAGACCGTAGCCGCGCGGCCGCTCCATGTCGGCGCTGCTGGCAATGGCATCGACGCTGGCGCCGATCCCGACCGGAACGTCGATGTGGAAAATCGTGCCGTGCCCGACCTTCGACGAAAACGTCACGGGATGTCCGAGTGCGGCGGCGATGCGGCGCACGATGGCCAGGCCCAGTCCCAGCCCGGCGCCGGCAAGCCCGGCATCGGTGGGGATCGTGCCGCGGTGGAATTCCTCGAACACCGCCTCGCGCTGGTCGTCGGGGATACCGCAGCCGGTATCGGCGACATCGATGCGGATCGTGTCGCCGCGATGCCTGGTGCCAACCAGCACGCCACCGGAGCGGGTGTAGCGCAGCGCGTTGGAAAGGATGTTCTGCAGGATGCGGCGCAGCAAGGTGCGGTCCGAACGCACGACGGCGTTGACCGGCCGGAATTTTAGCGTCAGGCCCTTCAACTCGGCGACCGGCAGGAAATCCGAGCGCAGCGACGAAAACAGCATCTCCAGGCTGACGTCGCCGATATCGGGCTGCACGACGCCGGCGTCGAGCTTGGAGATGTCGAGCAGGGTGCGGAGCAGATCCTCCATCGTCTCCAGCGACCGCTCGACCTGCCGGACCAGTTTTTTGCCTTCGTCGCTGGTCTGCACTTCAGCCAACGCCGAGACGGAGAGATGCGCGGCGTTCAGCGGTTGCAACACGTCGTGGCTGGCGGCTGCCAGGAACCTTGTCTTGGACAGGTTCGCCAGTTCGGCGTTTTCCTTGGCCGCGCTCAAATCGATGTTGGATTGTTCCAATCTACGCAGTGTCGAGTGCAGTTCCTCGGTGCGCGTACGCACTCGATTCTCGAGCGAAATCGCGGTCTGGAACAGCGAGAACGCGTTGCCTTGCTGATCCATCGATCGCTCGACGCGGCTGACAAGGGCTGCGTTGATCTTCTTCAGCTTCTCCAGGTCATTGATGTCCCTGAGCGGCATAAAACCTCCTACTCCGCCGCCTGCCGCTCTCCGAAGGCGATGCCGGTGAACGTCTGGTTCAGATGCATCGACCGGTACTGCTCGCCATAGGTGCCGAAGCCGATGACGTTGTTGACCTTGTAAAGTTCCGAAATCTCCCGGAAGACCTGGCGGTTGCGCGCATCGAGCCTGCGCAGCACGCAGTCAAAGGCGAGGATCATGTCGATGCCGCCAAGCCTTTCCTCGACATCCCTGAAGGCGGCACGCGTCGATTCAACCATGTTCTTGGGTCGGGCGATGGACAGGACGACGCCATCGTCGATGGCGCAGAAGAACGACAGCGAGCCGTCCGCGTGCATCTTCTGGATCGAGCGGCAGTAAAATTCGCCGCCGACTTTCACCACCACCGGGTGCGAAGCGAAACTCAGCGGCGTCAGCATCTGCGGGATGACGCCGACCGAGGCGGCATATTCCTCGGCGGCATTGGTGGCGTTGAATTCGCGCACGGTGCGGTGATCGGGATCGGACGCGGTCACCACCAGCTTCTCGTCGGTGGGGACAAAATTGTCGGTCTTGAACACGTGGAAAGGAATTTCCGTAGTGATCAGCACGATGATGGCGCAGTCGCAGGCAACCTTGCCGTTCGAGATCAGCCGCGTCGTCTCGAATTTCAAATCATCGCCAGCCGACCCGCCGATCAGTGGAATATCGTCGAGCCCCCAATGGATGGCGGAGGTGACCGCTTCCTCGGCATAGGACAGCCCGTCGATGAGGCAGAGCGCGAAAGTGGTATCGGCTCGCTCGTGCCCGACGCGCCCGCGTAACGAACGCCTCAGCGCCTCGACTTCGCCGGTGATCCCGTCCATGCCCGATGAGGACAGATTTTCGACCATGGTGCTGGCTGCCGAAAAAGATGCGGAGGGAAGCAGCATGGCCATGACCTGGCCGTCCTCCAGGCCTTTGGGCGTAATCTCTCCGGCCGTCGAGCAGCCGGCATAGCGGAGCGCCGGCGCGTGGTTCTCAAGCGCTTCCGAAAGGGCGACTGCCTCAAGCAGGCTTTGCGAGAAAAACAGCAGGGCAAATCCAGCGTCGATGGCCGCGGCTTCCACTGCCACCGCCCGGGCGAACGCATCCGCGTCGGGTTCGTCGGTGGTGAGAACCGATAGGCCGCATGCATAGCGCGTCCGTGAACTGGCCAGCGGCTTCCTCCTCTATTTCCTCCGACGCTCTTTTTGTGCGCGGCTCTTTTTTTATGCTCCTGGCGCGCCGGCGTCGAAGTCATTGTTGTCTTCAAGTGCTGCTTTGGCAATGAGCCAACATGATGGATTTGAAGTTTCTGCTATTTTGACGGCATCAGCGCTGAGAAACTTCGAATCCACAAGCGCACCGGAAGGGAGCGTGATTCATGGAAGCGCAGGTCAGGAAGCTATTCGAAAGGTACGAGCAGCTTTTCGAGAAATCCCTCGCCGGCGATGCCGACATGGACGAAGTCACATCCGTCTATGCCGCCGCCTTCATTGCGGCGTCGCCTGCCGGCGTCATGGTCGGGAAGAACGACGACCAGCTCAAGCAGGTTATGGAACAAGGCTATGCTCACTATCGAGCGATCGGCACGAAGGCGATGCGAATACGCGATGTTCGCATCTCGCCGATTGACGGGCATCATTGCGTTGCCCACGTCGCCTGGACGTCGACCTATACCCGCAAAGGCCAACCGGACGTCACGATCGATTTCGACGTCCACTACCTCGTGCAGATGCTGGGCGGAGAGCCTAAAATATTTGGCTGGGTGTCAGGCGACGAGCAGGAGGTTCTCAAGAAACACGGCGTCGGCTGAAATCGGCTTGGCCAGCCTCGGCCGCTGATGGCCGGAAGGCGGCAGCGCACGGCGATCGTGGTTCGCTGCGTTGCGCCATTTCCCGCCTTTGCGTGACCGAAAGTACAATAGGCGGATTTTCGGCCGAACTGCATTCTCGAATCTCGGCATTCCGCGGCACTTTTTCCCGGACTTTATGCGGTATAAGACGGGCTTTATGCGGTATAAGAATAGCGGACAGATGGAGGGCTCGGGCACCACCGACGCCAGAACGACCAAGGTAGCACCCAGGGAGGTTTCATGTCGGACATATCGTTGACGGTGAACGGAAAGCGGGTCAGCGGCACTGCCGAAGACCGTACGCTTCTGGTTCATTTCTTGAGGGAAAATCTCGGCCTGACCGGGACGCATGTCGGCTGCGACACCTCGCAATGCGGCGCCTGTGTGATCCATGTCGACGGCAAGGCGGTAAAATCCTGCACGATGCTTGCGGTGCAAGCCTCCGGGTCCAACGTCGTGACCATCGAAGGTCTGGCGGACGGTGCCGATCTGCATCCGGTGCAGGCGGCGTTCAAGGAGCATCACGGGCTGCAGTGCGGTTTCTGCACGCCGGGCATGATCATGGCGGCGACAGACATGATCAACCGTCACCCCGAAGGCCTCGACGAGGCCACGGTGCGCGCCGAGCTCGAAGGCAATATCTGCCGCTGCACCGGCTACCACAACATCGTGAAGGCGATCCTCGCCGCATCGAAGACGATATCCAAGGGAGCCGCCAAGGGCAAGGCTAGGCAAGCTGCGTGAGATGAAGAGTGAGTAGTCAGTAGTGAGTAGTTCGGCCTGAATGGCTCACTGCCGGTTTCCTTTCACTACTCACTACTTTGCTACTCACTATTTCGGCAATTCGGGAGGAATTTCTGCGATGGGCATTGAAGGTGTTGGCGCTCGTGTAGCGCGCAAGGAAGACAAGCGGTTCATTACCGGCGCCGGGCGCTATGTCGACGACATGGTGGTTCCCGGCATGAAGCATGCGGCCTTCGTGCGCAGCCCGCATGCGCATGCTGAGATCAAGAAGATCGATGTCAAAAAGGCCCAGGCCATGCCAGGCGTCATCGGCGTGCTGACCGGCAAGGAGCTCAAGGCCGACGGCATCGGCAATCTCATCTGCGGCTGGATGATCCATTCCAAGGACGGCTCGCCGATGAAGATGGGGGCGTGGTCGCCGCTGGCCTTCGACAGGGTCCGCTATGTCGGCGACGCGGTGGTCATCGTGGTTGCCGAAACCAAGGGCCAGGCGCGCGACGCGGCCGAGGCGGTCGACATCACTTACAAAGAACTGAAGGCAGTCGTCGATGCTCCGAAGGCGCTCGAAAGGAGCGCACCACAGATCCATCCGGAAGCCGACAACAACCTGATTTTCGACTGGGAGCTCGGCGATAGCACCGCAACCAACGCGGCGATCAAGGCCGCTGCCCACGTCACCCGCATGAAGATCGTCAACAACCGGCTGGTGCCCAACGCGATGGAGCCGCGTGCGGCACTTGGCTATTACGACAAGGCCGAGGACCACTACACGTGCTGGACAACCTCTCAGAACCCGCATCTCGCGCGCCTGGTGATGAGCGCCTTCTACAATGTCGCGCCCGAAAACAAGCTGCGCGTCATCGCGCCGGATGTCGGCGGCGGCTTCGGCTCGAAGATCTACATCTATCCGGAAGAAATCATCTGCCTGTGGGCCTCGAAGAAAACCGGCGTGCCGGTCAAATGGGTCGCCGACCGCACCGAGAGCTTTCTCACCGACGCCCATGGCCGTGACCATGTCTCGACGGTGGAGATGGCCTTCGACAAGGACAACAGGATCACCGGGCTGAAGGTCGACACCATCGCCAATCTCGGCGCCTACATGTCGCTGTTCTCGTCCTGCGTGCCGACCTATCTCTACGCGACGCTGTTGTCGGGCCAGTATGATATTCCGGCGATCCACGCCAATGTGCGCGCCGTCTACACCAACACCGCGCCGGTCGACGCCTATCGCGGGGCAGGGCGGCCGGAAGCCACCTATCTGCTCGAACGCACCATGGAGACGGCCGCTCGCGAGCTGGGCGTGTCGCCGGCGGAACTTCGCCGAAAGAACTTCATCACCTCTTTCCCGCACCAGACACCGGTCATCATGAATTATGACGCCGGCGATTATGCCGCTTCGCTCGACGCGGCGATGGCGGCTGCCGACTATGCCGGCTTTGCCGAGCGCAAGGCCGCCGCCGCCAAGAAAGGCAAGCTGCGCGGCATCGGCATGAGCAACTATATCGAGGCCTGCGGCCTGGCGCCGTCGGCGGCGGTCGGCAGTCTTGGAGCGGGTGTCGGTCTTTGGGAAAGTGCCGAGGTGCGCGTCAATGCCGCCGGGACCATCGAGGTGCTGACCGGCTCGCACAGCCATGGCCAGGGCCATGAGACGACCTTCGCGCAACTGGTCAACCAGCGCTTCGGCGTGCCGATCGACAGCGTCTCGATCGTCCATGGCGATACCGACAAGGTGCAGATGGGCATGGGCACCTATGGTTCGCGCTCGGGCGCCGTCGGCATGTCGGCCGTTGCCAAGGCGCTCGACAAGGTCGAGGCCAAGGCCAAGAAGATCGCCGCCCATCTGCTCGAGGCCGACGAGGGCGACATCGTCATCGAAAACGGTGCGTTGAAGGTCACCGGCACCGACAAGAGCGTCCCATGGTTCCAGATGGCGCTCGCCGCCTACACCGCCCACAACCTGCCGGGTGGTATGGAGCCGGGGCTGAAGGAGACCTCATTCTACGATCCGTCGAATTTCACCTTCCCGGCCGGCTGTTATGTCTGCGAGGTCGAGATCGATCCGGAGACCGGCGTCACCGAGATCGTCCAGTTCGTCGCCGCCGATGATTTCGGCAACATCATCAACCCGATGATCGTCGAAGGCCAGGTGCATGGCGGCGTCGCCCAAGGCATCGGCCAGGCCTTGCTGGAGGGCACTCGCTACGACGCCAGCGGGCAGCTTCTGACGGCGAGCTATATGGACTACGCCATGCCGCGCGCCGACGACCTGCCGTCGTTCAAGGTCTCGACCTCGAATACCCCGTGCCCGGGCAATCCGCTCGGCATCAAGGGCTGCGGCGAGGCCGGCGCCATCGGCTCACCGCCGGCAGTGATCAATGCTATCACCGACGCCATTGGCATCACCGATATCGCCATGCCGGCATCGCCGTCCACGGTCTGGGCTGCGATCCGGGCGACGAAACACTGAAAGGAGTGAGTAGTGAATAGTGAATAGTGAATAGTTAGATTTCGCCGAAGCTCTTCCCATTCACTACTCACTACTTACTAATAACTACTCACTATTCACCATTCACTATTCACTATCTCGCACGGGAGTATCCCATGTACTCAGTCAACTATCACCGCGCTGCCTCCGTCGCCGATGCCGCCAAGCTGCTCAAGAGCGGCGATGCAAAGCTGTTGTCGGGCGGCATGACGCTGATCCCCGCGATGAAGACGCGGCTTGCCGCGCCTTCCGACTTGGTCGACCTGTCGCGGATCAAGGAACTGCAAGGCGTCAAGGTGTCGGGCAAGACCGTCACTATCGGGGCCGCTACCACGCATCATGATGTCGCCTGCGACGAGAAGCTGAAGAAGGCGTGTCCGGCGCTCGCCCATATGGCGTCCCGGATCGGCGATCCGGCGGTACGCTACAAGGGCACGATCGGCGGCTCGATCGCCAACAACGATCCGGCGGCCGACTATCCGGCAGCACTTCTTGCGCTCGACGCCACCATCGTCACCAACAAGCGCGAGATCGCGGCCGGCAAGTTCTTCACGGGCCTGTTCGAGACGGCGCTGAAAGACGGCGAGATCATCACCGCCGTGACCTTCACCGCGCCGGCCAAGGCGGCCTATGAAAAGTTCCGCAATCCCGCTTCGCGCTATGCGATCGTCGGGGTGTTCGTGGCCAAGGGCAAGGACGGCGTCAGGGTCGCCGTCACCGGGGCCGGGGATGACGGCGTCTTCCGTTCGAAGGAAATCGAGGCGGCGCTGACCAAGAGTTTCACGGCAGCCGCACTCGACGGCATGAAGATCTCGGCGAAGAATTTGATGAGCGACATCCACGCCTCGGCCGACTACCGGGCCAATCTGATCGCGGTGATGGCCAAGCGCGCAGTGGCTGCCGCCAACGCCTGAATCTGCCGGTCCATCGAAAAGCCGGCCCGTGGCTGGCTGAACCGCAACTGGTAGGGCTGTCGCCTCAGCCGGTGATTTGCCTGGTATAGTAGCGCACCGCCTTCTTGCCGCCGTGGATCACCGCGTCGCCGACCTCGACAAAGCCGAGCGCTGCGTGAAAGGCATCGGACGCCGGGTTGGGCGGTTCGGCATTCACCTCGCAACTGACGATGGTCTGGCCGGCACGCAATGCATGGTCGAACAGATCCTCATAGAGCCTACGGGCATGGCCGCGGCCACGCGCTTCCCCCGCGACGACGACGCGGTCGACATAGACGAAGCGCGGAAAACGCTCGCGGAACCACAGGAAGTTCGGGCTGTCGTAGCGGGCGTCCTGGTCGAAGGTCATGATGAAGGCTTCGAGTGCGCCGATGCGGCGCGCATAAAACGCTTCGCCGAGCAAGAAGGACAGGCGTTCCGGCCCAAGCCACGACAGCTCGGTCGCGTGCTCGTTATTGAGGGCGAGGACGGCGGGCTCGTCCTGCGGCGAGACTTTTTCGATCGGCAACCGTGCTTGCGTCAAATGTTTGCTTCCTTCGGGATCATGCTCGCGCCGCCGCAATCGTCGCAGCCACAAGCGCCGCGTCGGTCACCGTGTTGCGGTATTCGCGGTCAAGGTCGGTGCCGCCCATCCCAACCTGCGGATTGCGGTAGCGCATGGCGCTCGGCACGTCCTTGAGTGCGGCGAAGTGCATTTCAGTCAGTCCGGTTCTTTCCCGCACCTCGGCGATGTTCGTGGGATCGAGCCCGCCGCAACCGAGAATGATGATGCGCTTCCCCGCCTGCCGGACGAGTTCCGCCAGCAGGGCCACGCCGTCCAATGCGGTGTCGCGCTGGCCGCTGGTCAGCACGCGGCCGACCTTGCTGAGGATCAGCGCTTCCAGCGCCTCGGCCGGATCGCGCGTCATGTCGAAGGCACGGTGGCAGGTGATGTTCAAGGACCCTGCCGCCTGCACCAATTCGCTCATGCGCTTTTCGTCGATGGTACCGTCGGCATTCAGGCAGCCGACTACGACGCCGGCCACGCCAAGCTCGCTCAGCGCGCGCACATCGGTTAGCATCGAACGGTACTCGGCTTCACTGTAGAGAAAGTCGCCGCCGCGCGGCCGCACGATGACGTGGAACGGGACCGTCGCCAGTTCGAGGGCTGCGCGCACCGTGCCAAAACTCGGCGTGATGCCGCCCTCGACCAGGCTGGCGCACAGCTCGACCCGGTCGGCGCCGGCGGCTTGCGCGGCCAGAAGGCCATCAATGCCTTCGACACAGATTTCGATCAGCGGCAGGCGAGGGCGTTCGGTTTCGGTCACAGGGCGATCCGTTGCGGATTCAAGACGTGCAGCCCTAGCATCGGGCTCCTTGCCGCGAAAGCCGGAATTATTGGCTCAACGCGACGGATCGCTGCCGTTTGCATTGCCGCCAATTTCCCGCTTGACACACTCATAACCAACTAGTTATGGGTAAATCCATAGCTAACGGATTATGGGTTTTGGCGTGAACAGCGCGGCCGATGATTTCTTCAGAACCCTCTCCGATCCGGCCTTCAGGACGAACGAAACAGTAAAACCAAAAACCCGGATGATTGGCATCCGGGATCGGCAAACAAGGGAGACCACCATGCAAGCAAGACTGAAAAACCCTGTGCTTCTCATTCCCGGCGCGCTGCAGGCGCTGCTCGCCCTGGACAAGTCGACGGAAACGGCCGACCTGCCCTATGTGACGCGCAAGCTCGTCCATTTGCGCGCCAGCCAGATCAACGGATGCAGCGTCTGTATCGACATGCATGCACGCGAATTGAAGAAGGCCGGCGAAAAGGACGAACGCGTTTTCAACGTGTCCGCCTGGCGGGAGACGCCTTACTTCACCGACGCCGAACGCGCGGCTCTTGCGCTTGCCGAGGCAACAACCCGGCTCTGCGACCGGCCGGACCCAGTGCCGGACGCGATCTGGGACGAGGCCGCCCGGCATTATGACGAGAAGCCGCTTGCCGCACTGGTGGTCCAGATTGCCTTGATCAACGCCTTCAACCGCCTCAACGCCGCCACCAGGCAGATGGTCGGCGCCTGGGGATGAGCCGGTTCGCCGATATGCGCCGCGGCACATGTCGGTTTTCGCGGCGGCGCATCAGATCCGCAAATTGTGGGCGTTCGCGCGCACGAAGTCGATGAAGGCTCGCAGCTTGGGCGGGACGAGCCGGCGGCTGGGATAATAGAGGTGGAGCGGTTCGTAGGTGGGACAGAAAGGCTCCAGCACCTTGACCAGCGCGCCCGAGGCGAGAAGCGGCGCAGCGAGGCCTTCGACGGCAAAGGCTAGGCCAAGCCCTTGCGCGGCGGCGGTGATGCAGAGCGGAAGTGTGTTCACGATCAGACGTGCGTCGGGCGCCAAGTCGAGTTCACGTCCATCCACGACGAACTCCCAGGGCGAGATGGCGCGGGTGCGGGTGAAGGCGAAGGCGATGCAGCGGTGGGCGGCGAGGTCGGCGGGTCGCTTCGGCGTGCCGTTACGCGCCAGATAGTCCGGGCTCCCCAACACCACCGTCTGCAGCGGCCCGCCCAGACGCGCGCCGACCATATCCTTCTCTAGAAGCTCGCCGATCCGCAGGCCGGCATCGAAGCCCTGAGCTGCGATATCGACGAAGCTGTCGTCGAAGATCAGGCTAAGCCGCACTTCCGGGTAAGCGTCCATGAACGGCCCCATCAGCGGCTCGATCAGCAGCGGCGCGGCGATCCACGGAAGGCTCAGGCGCAGCGTGCCGGCGGGGCGATCACGGGTCTCGTGCAACGCCGCGCCAGCCGCCCGGATCTCTTCGGCCGCTGGGCGCACGTGGTCGAAATAGTGGGCGCCGGCTTCGGTCAAACCAACGCTGCGGGTCGTGCGGTTGAGGAGCCGCACCCCCAGACGCTCCTCAAGCCCTTTGACCGCCTCGCTCAAAGAGGCCGGGGCGACGCCGAGTTCGGCCGCGGCGCGGCTAAAGCTCTTGGCCTCAGCGACCTTCACGAAGGCGACGATGCCACTGAACTGGTCGAGGCGCATTGTGAGGATTTTCCAAATAGCCTTGTCGAACTATACGGGTTTTTCCGGTGAACAAAAAGCCTCATGTTAGGTCCGACGAATGGGCCTCGCTGTTGCGACGGCTCGAACAGGCAAGGAGACGGACTGATGACCAGGCTCGCTTCGCTCGCCGCCGGCGCTCTCCTGGCGGTGTCCGCCGCCCCCGCGAGCGGCGGTCCTCAGGAAGACCGCAACATCCAGCTGATCAAGGACTATTACGCAGCTTACGCGACCGGGAACCCGGAGGCCGTCCGGCCTTTCCTCGCGCCCGACATCGTGTGGCGCATTCCCGGCCATCATCCGCTGGCCGGCGACAAGCGCGGGCCGGAGGAAGTGGTCGCCTTCTTTCGCGGCCTGGCCGACGGCAAATTTAGGGCTGAGCCGATCTTCTTCCAGGCGCAGGGCGATCTCGTCGTCGACATCCATCGCGGCTGGTCGAACGTCGGCTCAGGTCCCGAGATCGACCAGCTCTACGCCCTGATGTTTCGCATCAAGGACGGCAAGATCGCCGAGGCGCAGAATTTCTTGACCGACATGTACCAGTCGGACGCCTTCTACTGGACGCACTACCCGCTGAAGCCACTGCCCGGCCGACTGGCGGACGACCGTTGAGGCGGCGGCCTTCCTAAATCCGTTTCTCGCTCCAAGCCAAAGGAGACTCGCGATGTTGAAAATCCTGACGCTAGCAGCGGCAACCGCAGTCGCGCTCGGCTCCAGCGCCTTCGCCGCACCGCGCGCCGAGCGCGTCACTTTCGCCTCGCACGGCGAGCAGATCGTCGGCGATCTCTATCTGCCCGAGGATATGGACCCGGCGAAAGCTCGGCCCGCGCTGGTCGTGACCGGCGCATGGATGACGGTGAAGGAACAGATGGCCGCCCGCTACGCCCGCGAGATGGCCGACCGTGGGTTCGTCGCCTTGACCTTCGATTTTCGCGGTTGGGGCGAGAGCGGCGGCGCTCGGCGTCAATACGAGGACCCCAGCGCCAAGATCGCCGACATAGAAGCGGCGGTCGCCTATCTCGCAACCCGGCCCGAGGTCAGCAAGGACCGCATCGGAGGGCTCGGCATTTGTGCCAGCTCCGGCTATATGGTCACTGCCGCCGCTAAAGATCCCGGGATCAAGTCGGTCGCCTTGGTCGCGCCCTGGCTGCACGATGCCGAGGTGGTAGAGCAGACCTATGGCGGCAAGGACGGGGTCGCCATGCTTGAAGCCGCGGGCAATGCGGCCGAGGCCGCCTATCGCCGCACCGGCAAGCAGGCATTCCTGCCCGCCGCCAGTCTGACCGACCAGCGGGCGATCATGTTCAAGGTGCCCTACTACACCGAGCCCGATCGCGGCATGATCCCAGCCTGGCGCAACGAGGCCGATCCGGCCTTCTGGCGCGGCTGGCTGACATTCGATGCGATCCAGGCTGCTCGGCGCCTGCATCAGCCCTTTGTGATGGTGCACAGCGAGGCGGCTGCCATCCCGCAGGGTGCACGCAAATTTTACGCGCGGCTGACCGGGCAGAAGCAGGAGCTGTGGCTCGACAATGTGACCCAGTTCGATTTCTACGACGGCGCCGCGCCGGTGGAGGCGGCGACCGACGCCGTCGCCGCGCATTTCCGCACCACGCTGAGCAGTGCAGGGGAGGCAGGACAATGAGCCCCGTCACCCGCCGGCACGTCTTGGCCTCGGCAGTTTTCGCCGCGACGTCTACCGCCAGCTGTGCGCCGGCCTTGAGCACCACGCAGTCCACGGCTGCGCTGACGGTCGAAGACAGGACCGCCATCGCCGAGGCAGTGGCGGGGATCGGCCTCTATGCCGATTTGCGCGAATGGAAACGGGTCAAATCCTATCTCGCGGCCCGCGTCACGACCGACTATACGAGCCTTTTCGGTGGCGAGGTGGCGACCAGCGACCGCGACTCGTTGATTGCTCAGTGGCAAGATCTGCTGCCGGGCTTCGACGCCACCCAGCACCTCATCACCAACATCGTTGTCGAAGGCGCGGGCAACGATGCGGTTGCGCGCAGCCATGTCCGCGCCAGCCACTGGATCGATGCCCGGCTCTGGACGGTCGGCGCCAGCTATCTCCACCGGCTGGTGCGGACGCCCGAAGGCTGGCGCGTCAGCGCCATCGCCATCCGCCGCCTGTACGAGGAGGGCGACCGCGCCGTGCTGGCCGCTGCCGCGGACCGGGTGAGCGCGGCGGCGAAGTGAGCAGCCTGCTGGCAGCCGCAGCCACGACTGTTGCCAGCTACTGGCGCAACACTGTGTTCTTGGTGCCTTCTTCGACTTGGTCGATGACCAGCAGCTTGACCGGATCGACGCCGACATTGGTGGCCTGATGCCACTGCCCGATCATTTCGATGATGAAATCGCCTGACTTGTATGTGGTGCTCTTGCCGGTCTCGACATTGGTGACCTGAAGCGTTCCACCCTGGACATAGGCATAGCGGGGGAACGGGTGCTTGTGGACCGGCAAGGTCGCGCCCGGCGCAATCTCAAAGGACGAAACCAGGACCTGCACATTTTTCTGCGGCAGCGTGATCGGCTGGCCGGACGCCGTCTCGGTGCGCGAGGCAAGCGGGGTCACGACAACCGGGGTGCCGCTGGCGTCCAGCGCGTACGAGGCGGTTGCGGAAATGGCTGCCGCGAGCAGCAGCGTCGTCAATACCAGGATTTTTCGCATGATTCCCCCCAAGCCCAACTTCACCATCGCTCAGCAAATTTCCGCGCGCAAGCGTCTCCTTTGGGAGCACTCAGCCTCCTCTCCTATACATGCCAGGTGTCATGCCGCGCGTCGCCCGGAACGTGCGGGAAAGATGGCTCTGGTCGGCGAAACCTGCCGCAATCGCGGCATCGGCGAGGCCGAGCCCCTGTTCGATCAAGGAACTGGCGCGACGCAGTCTCCGGTCGCGGATATAGGCCGTGGGCGTCAGGCCAATCGCTTTCTTGAAATCCCGGATGACCTGGAACCGGGTGACACACGTGGCGTCGGCAAGCCGCTGCAGGTCGAGTTTCGAGCCAAGTTCGCTTTCAATAACGTCCTCGTAGAGCGAGAACCTCTGTCGCGATCCCGAGCTTTCGATCGCTTCGGTTCGCCCGCTCCAATCGCCGTGCCGAACGATGAGATACCTCAAGGCGACGAGCAGCGACGCCTCGGCTTTCGTTGCGTCCTGGGACGTAGAACCTTCATGCGCCGCCACCAATGCTTCGGCGAGATCGCTGTCCTCGATGATCGCGTGCGAGAAAACCGGAGCGCCATCTCCGCCCAACTCGCGGGCGAGCCCCGCCATCAGCGGCACCGAGGGATAAAACGTCCGGTAGGCCCAGCCTCCATCGGCGCCTTGTTCCCCGTCATGCCACTCCTCGGGGTTGACGACGGCAATGGTGCCTGCCGGAGCGATAATTTTTTGGCGGCCAATGCGAATGCGTTCGCAGCCGGAAGTAATCAGCGCGATCACATAGGTTGGATGCGTGTGCAGCTCGTAGCGGTGCTGTGTAAAGCGCGCCTTGAACAGGCCAAGGTCAGGGAAGCAGGGATGGCGCCAGTATTTCCTGGTCTCGGTCGCGTCCACGTCTTTCTCTCTGCTGCGGTCAATCTGGTTCAAGACACCTCTTGTGCGACCTTCTAATCGTGATCCCGGATCAACCGCCCTTTGCCGGTGGAAGGAGAGCATCGTGCTGCATAATGACCCCATCGCCGCCTTGACGCCAGAGGTGATAGCCTGGCGCCACCATATCCATTCCAATCCCGAACTCGGATTCGATGAGAACGAAACGGCACGTTTCGTTGCCGAGAAACTGCGCGCCTTCGGCTTCGATGAGGTGCATGAGGGGATCGGCGGCACCGGGGTTGTCGGCGTCCTGCGCAACGGCACGGGCACGCGCGCCATCGGTCTTCGCGCCGAGTTGGACGCGCTTCCGGTCGTCGAGAGGACTGGCCTGCCCTATGCATCCAGGAATGAGGGCGTGATGCACGCCTGCGGCCATGACGGCCACACCGCCATGCTGCTCGGCGCGGCCAGACTGCTCAGCCAATCCCGCGCCTTCGAGGGTATCGTCTACTTCATCTTCCAACCAGCCGAAGAAAATGAAGGCGGCAGCTTGCGCATGATCGAAGACGGCGTGTTCAGGCGTTTCCCAGTCGAGGCCATGTATGCCGTCCACAACTGGCCGGGCGTCAGACTGGGGACGATCGCGGCTCGCGTTGGAGCGCAGATGGCCGCCGTCGACAATTTCGAGCTGACCTTCGAGGGTCTTGGCGCGCATGCCGCCATGCCGCAGCTCGGCGACGACCCGATCCTGGCCGCGGGCGCCTTTGTCCAGGCCGTCCAGCGCATTGTCAGCCGCTCGGTCGATCCGCAAAGCGCGCTGGTCGTCAGCCTCACCCAGATCCATGGCGGCAATGCCGGCAACATCGTGCCTGGCAAGGTCTGGCTGCAAGGCACCTGCCGCTTTTTCGAGCCCGGTCATTCCGATCATTGCGAGAAGCTGATCGGCGAGATCGCCCGGGGTATTGCCGCAGCCCATTCGCTCAAGGCCACGCTCGACTACAAGAAGGGCTATCCGCCGCTCATCAACACGGCGATTGCCACGGCCCGCGCCGTCGAGGCGGCCGCCGCCACCGTCGGGAGGGAGAACGTCACGACCGAGTTCAGCCCGAGCCTCGGCTGCGAGGATTTCGCCTTCATGATCCGCGAGGCAGGCGGCTGCTACGCGTGGATCGGCGTCGGCGATGTCGGTCCCGGCGAGGGGCTGCATGGGGATCGCTACGTATTCAATGACGAGATCGTGCCGACCGTGTTGCGCTACTACGTCAATCTGGTCGAGCAGACGCTTCCCGTCTCGTGAACCGTCAGAGGGAAAACTGATGGCTCAGCGAGAAGTGCCGATCTGAATGCGATTCGTGGGCCATAAGCCGGGAAACAGTCTTGCGCGACACCAACCCGACGCATCTCACCCGACCGTGGCCACGAGCTGCGTTACGTGAACGGGATTTTCGAGCACTGCCTGCGCGGTATCGGCCTGGTTTTCATCGACATGCGCCATCACAAAAATGACGCCTGGTACAACGTTCGGCTCACCCGGTTTCTTGGCAAGATCGGCAGATGCCCCGAGAAGCCTGCCAGCAAAGCCGCCACAGGCCGCACCGACGAGGACCATGCCAGCCGCTGCTCCGACAGGATCAATGCCGGTGGCTCCAAAAGCACCCAGGCCGATTAACAGACCAGCAGCCGCGCCAAGCGCGGCACCGCCAGGACCGCGCAGGACAGCGCCGATTTCGTCGTCGTAAGGTCCGATGACGCTGATCTGTTCGTGAGAAATTCCTGCCGCCTGAAGCGCGGCAACGGCACGCGCTGCCTGGTCGTGGGAATCGAAAAGTCTGCTGATTGTTCGCATTTGACACTGCCCATAGCACAGTCGCGGGGGGGGGGGGGGGGGGGGGGGGGGGGGGGGGGGGGGGGGGGGGGGGGTGGGGGGGAGGGGGGGGGGGGGGGGGGTAGAGCAGCCAACCGGGGCGGCGGGGGGGGGGGGGGGGGGGGGGGGG
>NZ_JBVVQD010000011.1:0-135080 GCF_055811755.1 Mesorhizobium sp. WSM4840 | reverse complement strand
CATATTCATGCGGGTCTGGGGGGCTGGTTTTTGTTAAAACCACACTGCGGCGGGGTGGTGGTAATCTAAATGTCTGTTTTTTTTTCTAATTTCACACTCCCAATCCCACTGGCCCCCGCCGCGCGTCCTACGGGGGGGGCGTCTCCTCCCTCTCGCTCAGGTCACCGAATGATTTTGACGATCTTGCGTGTGCCTGGATCAACGATAACGGTCTGATTGTCGACGACGACATAGCGGTATTCGACGTCGGGAACTTCATGAAGCTCGACCGTATCGGGTAGCGTTGAGCCGATATTGAGCTCCACCCCAGGGATCTTCACCGAGGCGAGCGGCTGCTTTTCCACATATTCCCTGATGACGGTCTCCTGCTCAGGCGCGATGATCACGTCCTGAGCGGCAGCGGCGCCTATACCTGCCAGTAGTAGAAACCCCGCGGCTACAGTGGAAAGTCGCATTTTCATAGTTGCCTCCTTTATGATGTGACTTTAGCTGAGCTCTTTTGGCATCATCTTCGCGCCAGACTCATCGAAACATCAGGCCGCTGCAAATGTTCCTTGGCTGGGCTTCGGTCCGATCCGAGAAGCCTTGCCATTGGACTTAAGTCTGACCTGCCGCGCGCATGGGTCCGGCTATCGATCCGCCCGGAACCGCGACCGCTCGCACTCGTTCGCCGCAAGTTCATGGGAGGAGTTCAAGGAGAGGAGTGTCTAACACCCTCATCCAGCCTGTTTCCAACCGACATTCAGACCCCGTGTTAGGCTTCGCCAGGAGAAAGGAAATGGCCGACAACAAGTGCAATCGAGACTTCCTCGACCACGACCGCCTGTCGGTCGACGAGTATTACGAGGTGGAACATTTCGCACGAGAAAATGGCGTTTCGCCCAGCCAGGTCAGCAAGCTGATCAAAAAGAACGGCAACGATCGGATGACCCTTACTCAAGCAGTGAGAGCCTTGCGCGACCGGAAGTGAAAAACCCGCCGCATCTTCCGCCGCGCGGGCGATCAGGCGTTGCACTATCTGTGCCGAAGGATCGAAAGCATCGGAGTTGGCGCGTCATGGCTTGCTGCCTCGCTCAACGAGGGCAGTGGAGTTTATGCGAAAAAACCCGTCGGGTGCGGTTTCCGTCCAGCCCGTAAAGCCCTAAGTTCCCTAGCGATTGATCAGTTGCAGATCAAAGATGGCGTCGCTTAGCGTCGTTCGACGACAGATTGGCCGGTTCTCTCGAATCTTGCCGCTGGCGCGACGCGCCGCCGACCGGGCCGTTGGGGATATGGCGCCATATAGAGCGACAAGACTGATCGATCGATGGAATGCACTGTCGCTGGCCACTCAGTTTCTGCTCGCCGGCGGGCTATTCTCACTGTCGGCGATGATCGTGGTGGGAATTTCCGTGACAAGCCAGATAGAAGCCGCGGTCACCCGGAACTCGGCTTCTGCGACCGCTCTTTACGTCGACAGCGTTATCGCGCCGCTGCTCCCCGACATGCGCAGGAGCGAAGTGCTCGATGAGAGCGTTGCCCACGCGCTGGATGAAACGCTGGGACAAGGCGCACTCGGCACAAGGCTCGAATCCTTCAAGCTCTGGCGCCGCGACGGCACCATCCTCTATTCAACCAATAAAAATTTGGTCGGGAAGCGCTTTCCACTCAGCGACAATCTCCGGGCCGCATTCGCAGGCGACATAGTTGCTGAATTGGACAGGCACTATGATAACCAGGCTGAGAGGGACAGCGGCTTGCATCTTCTTGAAATCTTTAATCCGATGCTTCAGCCGTGGTCGGGCGAAGTCGTGGCTGTTTTGGAATTCGACGAGATCGCCACCGATTTTGAAAAGGACCTCCGGCAGGCACTCGTTCGGACCTGGTTCGATGTCGCAGCGGTCACCGCTATTTTCTTCCTCGGGCTCTCGGCGATCGTTTTTCGTGGCAGCCGCACGATTCGTTCCCAGAGCCGCTCATTGAAGCAGCGCATTGCCGAGCTTTCCGATCTGGTTGTTCAAAACAGAATGTTGAGACTGCGGGTGCAGCGTGCCTCGCAGCGCGCCACGGCGCTTAACGAACGTTACCTCAGGCGGATCGGCGCGGACCTGCACGACGGGCCGGCGCAACTGGTTGCCCTCGCGGCGCTGGGGATCGACAGCCCCGTGCTTGCCGATTCTGCCACGCCGGCTGGGGCGCGCGCACGGGAATTGCAGGCAGTCAAAGCCAATTTGGACGATGCGATGCGAGAAATCAGGAATGTCAGCAAGGGCCTTATGCTGCCGCATGTCGAGAATGCCGAGTTGACGGAAATCCTCGAGCTTGCCGTGCGAGCACACGAAGGGCGAACCGGCGTCAAAGTGATGCTGTCCATGACCGGGGGACACACACCCTTGTCACCAGCGGCCAAGATCTGCATCTTTCGCTTCATTCAGGAGGCGCTGAACAATGGCTTCCGCCACGCCGGGGGTGCCGGTCAATCGGTCGCGAAACATTTCGACGGGGAGCGCGTTTCTATCGAGGTTTCCGACACCGGCCCAGGTTTCGACCCGAAGATCATCCACCCTGAAAGGCTGGGGCTCATCGGGCTGCGTGAGCGGGTAGAAAGCCTCGGCGGCCAATTTAGTGTAACATCTTCACAGAATGGCACGGTGGTGAAAATGGTTCTCAACATAGTTGAAATAGGACAGGCGTGATGGCAGCGGCCATAAAGCTCGCCATCATCGACGACCATCCGCTGTTCAGGGAGGGCGTCGTGCGCACTCTCGAGCAGATCGGCGGGTTCGAGATCGTTGCCCAAGGCAGCAGTAGAGATGACGCCTTGCGGATATCGGAAGACCAGCAGCTCGATATTCTCCTGATGGACATCTCGGTGCCTGGAGGGGGCCTCAGCGCGATCGAACCGGCTCTGGAGCGGCACCCGGATCTGAAAATCGTGATGCTGACCGTTTCGGAGGAAAACCAGCACGTCATGACCGCCTTGCAGAGTGGGGCAAGAGGCTATGTCCTGAAGGGTGTCGGGTCGAGAACCTTGGCCGCGATACTGCGCACGGTGGCGTTGGGCGAACGGTATGTTTGCCCGCAATTGTCGGCGCGCGTGTTGGTCGACCTGTCTATCCAGTCAACCGCGACCGCGAAAGTTGACGTGCTGGCCGAGCTCACCAATCGTGAAAGAGAGATACTGACGCTCGTTGCCGCGGGATTGAGCAACAAGCGGATCGGTCTTCAGCTGAACCTGCACGAGAAAACCATAAAGCATCACATGACGCGAATTCTCGCCAAGCTCAATGTGAGCAACCGAACCGAAGCCGCGATGACACTGCGCGACGCGACCGAGCATCAGCATCCGCCTGCCCGCCATCCTGCGTGAAGCAAGGTAGCCTTGCGGCCTGTGAACTCGCCATCACTCGATCATGGCGAGCAGTCTTGCCCGATCGGAGTTCGTCGCCTGCCGCCGAATGATGGTGCGGCCCATGGCATCCCGCATTTCATAATGGCCACCGTCGATGCGCTCACTGAGCCCGTTGGAATGCACCACACCCACACTTGGCCCGCGCACTTCGATCCGATCTCCAGTGGTCGCGTTGACATAAACTTTTGGCTTGTTGCCGGGGTTTACCGCGGCAACTGGATTTGCCGGGGGACTGCCTATCGATGATTTTGATTTGCCCTTGCCCGCGTTGGCATTGGAGTTCGAGCTCCCGGGAGTTCCAGCGTTTCCAGCGTTCCCGGGGCTTCCAGCGTTCCCGGAGTTTCCAGAGTTTCCGGAGTTCCCAGAGTTTCCGGAGTTCCCAGAGTTTCCTTGTGCCTGGGCGGCCTGCGGGCTAAGCGTCAGGGACAGGCCGTCCTGTGCCACACGGTAGGGGCTCACGACGAGAGCCAAGGCCGATGCGGTGAGGCAGATGGCGACGCGAAGCCTTCGAAGAGATTTGAGCCTACGCTGCGATTGAGAGCACGCAGGCCGCGCATTCATCCTGGCGAGAACTCTTGTCTCACGGAGCCGGCGTTGCGGCCGTATCGCGTCTGTGATCAATGAATTTGCCAATAGCACGCTAAATATCCTCTGACCGTCACGGTCTACGTTGCATTTCTACCTGTTTCGAATTCGCCCGAGCCGATCCTCTGTACTCTGCACCATATCACGCTTTCGCCATCATCAGGCGGTGTCAAGACCCACCAGTCTCAGGGGGAGAAACCGGTGGGTCTCGCTAGCGCAGGAAGGGACTCATTACTGCGCAAGTGTGTTGCCTTCATTGATCGGGCCCATCAGCCGATAATAAGCCCGACGGCTGCGACCCCGAACACCAAGCCAAATACCGGAAAAAGCAGCCAACGTGCCTGGTGAATGCTGGGGTCCATTGCAGCCTTCCTGTCACGGGTCGCAACGACGCCTGCAGGAGCTCGGTTCCTGAAAACTCTCCCATCTCAGGCTTTTGCGATAGCAGTCCCGGACCAAAGCACCGCCTGCGCCAGCCCATGGTCGGCCAGCGGGCAGACTGAAGTCCCATCTCAGGCCTTTTTTTGAGCGTGAAGGGCACCCGTCGAGGGGTATCGGCCGGAAACGGTCCTCAATGTGCATGCAAAAAGCCCGCCAGCTTGAACAGCGGGATGTACTGGCGACGTAAATAGCAGTCGCCGTTCGATGAAAGGAGACTGGTCTCCAACTTCAATCGATGCATGTTGAAGGGTCCGCCCTGGGGGCAGCGGACCCCTCCTTTATCCCGAACAAGGGCGTTAGGTCAGAATAAGGACGATCGTGAGCGTATCCGGGTCGACGATGACGATTCGGCCATCGGCCAACACGAAATACTCGTAGGATTCGTAAGCCGGGACGATCTCGACGATTCGCGGTGGCAGACGACGCAGTCTGACCTTCTGCCGCGGAACCTCGACACCCACTGCGATGTCAAAATCGACGCTGGCGACCGGTTCGACCTTTTCCTGCTTGAGGATTTGGGTGATTTCCGTTTTCTGTTCAACGGTCACATTGCTTATCGCGCCGGTCGAAGTCTCATCCTGTGGCTGAGTAGAGGTCGTGCCCTGAGTCTGCTGCTCGGTAGTGGCACCGGCCTCGCCCTGGGTCTGCTGCTCGGTCTGGACCTTGGCCTTGTCCTGCGCCTGTTGGTCGGTTGTGGCGCCAGCCTCGCCTAGGGTCTGCTGCTCGGTGGTTACACCGGCTTTGCCCTGGGCTTGCTCATCGGTCTGCATCTTCGCCTTGCCTTGAGCCTGCTCCTCGGTGGTGGCGCCGGCCTTACCTTGGGACTGTTCGCCCATCGTACCTTCCGGGCAACCGGCCGAGCCGGCCGGGCAATCGGCGCCCGACTGGCTTTGGGCCGGCTGCTGTTCCTGAGCGAATGCTGCACCACAGCCAACGCCGATGGCCAGCATACTGGTGATCAGAACTTTTTTCACGAGACATCTCCTTCGAAAAGTCCGTCCCTTCACGGGGAAAACCACCTCTAAAAAGTTTTGTTCCAGGCGAATTGACCGCGCGGAAGCGATCGGGGCCTGTTGGAACAGTCCGCATCCAGGCGCGCGCCGTACTGAGCCATGGTGCGCGCGCCGAATAGGGCTCGTGTCTTTGTTCCAGCAGAGGTGCAGGTTCCCTTGTTCGGCCCACGCGAGGTGGAGATTGAAAGATCCGCGCTCGCTGCTGACAAATCTCTTCCAACCGCCGGTTGGTAGACGCCGGCCAACGCTCCGTCGCAGACGCAGCCTTGGAAGGTCAGAAAACGTGGAAGAATCTATTTGGGAAACCAACAAGATCCGTGCGACGCGCGTTCGGCGCACCGTCGAACACGGAAGGGCGCTGGTTGAGGACCTTCGCTACACACTGGCCCTGTCACAACGCTTGGTGCAGGCGTCGCGTGCGCTGCTGAAGCGGTCAAAGGACCAGGGCGTTGCTACTGAGCCTTGAAACCGAAAGCAGCCGAAAATGGTCGGACCGGGCCATCTTGCCTTAAAAACTGCCGAAAGCTAAAATTACATTAGCAAGTTGGACATAGTTCAAAGCAGAAGACTTGTTCGCGAAATGGACAAGAACACTGGTCGCAGTCTCCCTGAATGGCTTCAGAGGCATCTGCCCGATGATCCGGTGATCGCATGGGATATCGCCACCAAGATTTCGACAGAGACCCAGGGCAAAACTGGGCTTGGTCGCAGCGTCATCAGGAAGGGCGATCGAAACGAGAATTTGAACGAGAAACAGGACGAAGCTGACGCCGTCGTCAGCGAGCCATACCCGGTCGCCTTGCTCCTGGTTCTTTCTGTACTCTCGATGGTGGGCGAGGCAGTGTACGCGGTCCTTCGTTGGGAGGAGTTTCTATAGCGGCGAACACAAACCTGCGGTTTTTTCCGTTGAGGATGGAACACTGTCCTGCGACGAAAGTTTAGTGCCAGCAGCGTAGTATTGTCCCCCATACAAATGCTGCGAGATCGGTGGCCCCGATTAGCCCGCGTCCTCTCCCCGAGGGCGCGGGCTTTCTGCTGTTGTCACGGTCTTTCCGGGCCGCCTATGGTGCCGCCGGGCGGTCTTTGCGAGTGTTCGGTTTTCATCGGGAGCAATGGAGTTCAAAGCGCCCTCGGCTGCAGGTGCAGCGGTACACAGCGACATTCCGCATGCGGTCTCGGTCCTGCGATGAGTTTTGCTTCAGTTAAGAATTGGTCCTTCCTTGACAGCAAAAAGTGCTCTTCACATATTTTCCCGCAGCCGTCGCTCACGGCTCTCGTGGAAGCTCAAACAATCGTTCAGTTGAATGGAGGTTGTAATGAACGACAGGACTTTCGCCCGGCCTGTTTTCGTCAGGAAAGGGGAGTTCACGGTGGAGGAAATCGAATGCTTGGCTGATGCTTTCGAGTTCCTGCAGGAATGGCCGAAGAATCGCAGAGGGCCAATCTTTGACACGGCGCTCCGAGCTTGCCAGCGCGCCTATGATGGCCAAGTCCCCATTTCAGTTGCACGCGAGGCTTTCGCCGGCTTCGCCAGATCGGCCAAGATCCTCGAGGACGTCTCTGCAGCTATACCCTGGATGACGGCACCGAAAACCGGTCGTGGTGGCGTGACGGCGTAACCGATGTAGTTACCCTAAAGCGCGTGGCGTTTGCGACGCGCTTTAGGTTCTTGTTTTTATGCATGTCGTTATCGCAAAACCGCTGCGCACTTTTGCGCGATATGCATTAGCGAAAAGATGGCCAGCGCCGCTGGGAGCGGGGGAGGTGGGGTTGCCTAGATTGGCGCCGGCCAAGCGGCGTTGGGGTTCGCAACGAAGGAAGAAGTTCGCCAGATTGATTATGGCGTGATCGCGGAAGTTGGCCGGGCCTGCCGATAGCGGCGCTCCTCTATGCCTCCGAGGCTTTCTCTTCCGACGTTATTTGCTTCGATGGGCTTTACCTTCAGCACGCTCCCCCCTTGGCGTCGGGAGCGGCTTTGGAAGCGCGTCCAGGAACATGCTGGGCCACGGCCCAAGGACATGCCAAAGCGGCCGGCGACGCAGTGGGTCAAACCAGGAATCAAAGCCCGTGTGAAGTATCTCAGGGGCGAGGACGAACTTCGGCACGCTTCGCTGCAGGATTTCTGGGACGAGGGCTAAAGCGGGACATCTCAGATCCCATACCTCATGGCAATGAAGACCACCGGTGCAAGGATCAGGAAGATCGCCATTACTATAATAACGGCAAGGGCCAGGTTCTCTGCTCGCCTGACAATGGCAGCGACCTCATCGTCGCTCGACGAAATGAGATCAACCACCGAGAAATCTGTTGGGTTAGGAGTTTGATTGTCATTTGCGGGTCGGCTTGCGACCTCATCGACATTCTGTCTGCTCTGGATAAGGGTCACAGTTCTTTCCCCTGTTAGGGTGCCCGCCGATGGGGGACAAACAGCGAGCACCCGGTGAGCCACCGATGAAGGGACTTTGCTCGGCGGCCCAATCCAAATGCATTGGTAAGGTCTTGGTTGCCGGCTCTCAGCCCTCTGTCTATGACGCAACGACTTCGGTCTTACCGCATGTGGGACCATAGCCCTGCGGCGGAACTAAGTACCGCCGGTCCCATTTGCCGACCAGTGATAATTCAGAGATAGGAGAGGTGGCCATGGCTGACGGTCCAACGGTTGTTAACTCAGGCGGAAATGGCGGCGGCACTGCTGTCGCCGTCGTTCTCGCAATTATCGCAATCGTGATCCTGCTGTTGTTCACCGGCGTTATCAACATCCCGGGCGGGGCGACGGAAAGGACCTCGATGTAAAGATTGAAGCGCCCAAGGTTGAAGCACCCACGGTCGAAGCGCCCAAGGTCGAAGCGCCAGCCGCGCCCGCTCCGGCAGAGCCGGCCGCACCTGCCCCAGCCGCACCTGCCCCAGCCGCGCCTGCCCCAGCCGCGCCCGCTCCGGCAGCACCTGCTAACGGCGGCTGAAGGACGCGTTCAGGGGAAAGGTCCGCAACCTACAGCCCCGCTTTGATTTGGTGAGCGATTGTCAGTCGCTTGCGGCCGGCGCCACTTGGGGGGCGTCGGGGTAAATTGCCTGTAGAGCGCCGGCCGGCGGCGATGGGGTCAGCGGGGACGGCCAGCGGCTTGGTTGCGAGGGGGACTGGCAGCTGGAGGCCGCTGGGCCTGACCAGCGAGCCTTTGGGGTGCTCGCCTGGCTGGCGAATAGATGCGCTCAAGCTAATGGAATTGAAACATGCGAACGAAGTACGTGGCGATAATTCCGCTGTGTAGAAGCCATAAGGTGCCCCGCAATGGGTCAATACATCTGGCACCGCAATTGCATGGTCAGGTGTGGGGGAATGCGGTGGAAGCCCGTCGCTTCGCTAATATAGCGGCGGGTCTTCTACGTACCGGTCGCATCCCAGCCTACGCGCTGCTGTCCGTCTCGCTTTCCTCGTCGATCGACCGCACCGGCAAATAAGCATTGGTGTCAAGCCACTCGCGCAGCACGATCTGAATGAGGTCCGATCGGCCGATTTTATTTCACCAGCAATGGAGTTGAGTGCGCCCTCGGTTGCCTCCAGCTATCGAGATCTCGGTATGGATCGTCGCCAGCAACAAACGGCACGAGTTGAGGATGTGCCGGCGAAGACCTTCGCCGAGTTCAAAGCCGCGTTTGCCAAGGGCCAAAATTTCAACGAGCACATCCGCAATCACTTCCGGTATTATTTGGTTGCGACCGATAACGATGCTGCGTGACCTGCCGATCGGTATTCATCGTGTTCGCTTTGGTGAATCGCCTTGCTGTTTCCACTCGCGTTGGACCTCGATTTCCTCTGGTTCTTTCTTGTCGACCGTCGCGGTCTCGCTGTCGGCCTCACTGGCCGCGCGAAGCAGTTCGTCCAGTTTGGCGTGCAGCGCCTGCGTATCGCGATGCTCGGCGCGCTGGATGAACAGCGTCATCGCCCACGTCGCCAGTGTCGCAACGGCGTGCCAATCGAGGCTATCCCGATCGAAAATTAGCCAGAGGCCGGCATAGGTAAAAAAGATCAGAAATGCCTGCGGGCGCGACGTCAGCGTCCCAATGTGTGTGATAGTGCTTCGGACCTGGTGGTTTGCCATGTGCAAGGCCTCCTATGTATCTCCATAGGATAGCGGCTGGTGGTCCGGGGAGTAGTGATACCTGGCCAAGATCGCGCATGTCGAAGTCCTGGCCGCATATGGGGCACCCTAAAAATTGCTCTGCGTCGGGCTTGATCGGCCGATCGGACCTCTGCCCGGGCATCCAGTGGCTTCGCCCGGAATGGCGACGCGGACGCGATCCTCGGTGACCCCGCCTTCGCGCCGTGCCCGTTATCACCACCCCGTCACCAATGCCAATTCCCCGCGCCATGCAGAAGATTTTGGAGCGGCAAGCGGCATCGTCAAGCGTTGGCTAATATAGATGAGCCCGCTTCATCCAATCGATGGATGAAGCCCATATGGGCCGGTGCTACTTTGATGCATAGCGCGACCATGGCAAGGCCAGGGACGGCAGCCCGGTTTTGCTGCCCAAGAAGCCCGCTGGCTCTAGGGGCTGAATATGAGCAAGACAACTCTCATTGCTATCGCTATCCTCGCGATCAGCGTCGGCTATGCCGAAGCCGCGGACCGTAAGGTCGAAACCGCACCCCTCGGGACGTTCGCCAATTCGAAGAACCTGCCGGTTTGCACCGCGTCAAGCTCACTCTTCGAAGTCCTCGGTGACAAGTGTTTTCTCGTCAAGGGTTCGATGATCTATGGCGACATCGCCGAGCTTTCCCAGATAATCACTTTGGGCTGGTAGCCGGAGCAACAACGGCGCTCGACGCTAATTCCGCAGCCTTACGCCGACGCCACACTGCTATCGGCCGTGCCGTTGATCGAACTGCTCGAACTGGAGACCGACAGCGGCACGATTGAGCTGGCCATGAATAGGATCGTCGCCCGCCAGCGAATTCCCCCTCATGAAAAAGTCTGACGCGAGATTGATTTGGTTTAAAGCCGCTTCTTTGCGCGTGAATCGCAAGAGTTTTCCCAGGGGCGGTGGGGACAGGGCGATCTTGTCGTCGACATTTGTCGACTGGCCACCCCAACCGATCTTCGTCGGTGTATCCACGATCCGCTGTATGCCGCGCTACTGATCTTTCATGCGCAGCAAAGCGGGTGACGCCCTAGCAATCGACATCCGGTACCCAGGCGGCGGAAGCCTGGCGATTCAAGAGCGTGTCGCAGTGTTAGTTCCTTCGAACGCCTTGTCGTTCTATGAAGCACCTGCCTGCGATCCGAACCCTAGTTCGTTTTCAACTGGCCGACGCGGTTTTCGGCGATCCAGCGGGCGGCGAGCACCAATGCGCCCATACTGAAATCCTTGCCATGCTTGGCCACCATTTCTTCCGACAGGTTGGCGAGCCGTTCGAAAAATTCGTCCTTGCTCTCGTCCTCGGATGTGGATTCCGTTTGCATCTTTTCCTCCTTTTGCATGCAACCACTATTTGAACATCTGCGCGGGAAAAGTGACGATCGCGGCGGTGCCGTCTACCGAACCTACCGCCAGGTGCCGTCCGTCGCCCGACCAGGCAAGCGCCGCGATCTCACCGCCCAAGGATCTGACCAGCAGTTCGTCCCGCGCGCCGATCTGGGCTATGGTGATCCGGCCATTGGTATAGCCGGCTGCAATCAGTTTCTTTTCCGGGTGCGCAGCCACCGTCTCGACCGGCACCAGCCCGGCGCGGCCAGTCTCCAACGCGCCGGAGGCATCGCCGTGAAGCGGCGGGGCGGTCATTGACCAGCCGGCGATCCGGAATGCGCCCGATGTGAACAGCGCATTCTCCGGCAGGCTCCAGCATACTGTCCGGACCGGCGATGGAAATCCTTCGACGATGTCAGCTCGGCCATCGGTCACGCTGACCAAAGCAAAGCCTCCGGTTTCGAGCCCGCAGGCCAGCCAGGTGCCGTCGCCACTCCAGCGGATCGACACGGGGCGCGCTGAAAAACTGATATCGCTTATCAAGGTCGCGTCGCCTTCGACAATCCAAATCGATAATCCGTCCTCCAGACCATAAGCGAGGCGCCGTCCACCCGGCGAAAAGGCAAGCGCGTCCGTGGACGGTGCCGCACCATGTCGCAGTCTCAACGCGTCGCCGTGGCCGCGTGACAGGAAGACATCCTGCCCGTTGCTGACGGCGGTCATTGCCGTCTGGGGGCTGTGGTCGATAGCGACGATCGGTCCGTCGATCTTGACCAGCGTCTCCATCACGCTGCCGTCCGCGGTCAGATGCACCACCTCGCCGGCCGCTGTTCCGACGAGGAAGCTGGACCGAAGGTAGCTGGCGAGCGGGATATCGCCATCTCCTAATGCAGCAGTGGCAATCAATGGCGCTGGTAGCTTTTCCCTTGGGCGGATCGTCGTCTGGCCGAGATCGCCGCTCACTCTGATCCGCGACTCCGGCGGCTCCTTGTCCGCGACCGCGGCTATTGCGACCGTTCCGTCCATGCACGTGAAGGCGACTGTCAAGTCATCGGTGCTGAAGCGCAGATCGGCGATCGCCGACGGGCGACGCCAGCTCCGCGCCAGCAGGTCGAACAAGGTCAGGTTCTGTATCGCGTGCTGGTTCATGGCTGGCTCCCATCGTAATTCTCATCCGGTGCCGCGAGGCTGCGGTCGACGTCCTCGACGTCGGCTTCCGCGGCGACGATGCGCTCCTCGCACGCCGCACATGCGAGCATGATTGCCGCGGCTCTCTCCTCCGCTTCATGCAAGTCCTGCACCAGTTGCGCGTTCGCGCCGCTCCTGTCGATTTCGAGTTCCAGGCGCAACACATCCATCTCGATGCCGGCGCGCTTCTGATTTAGCCGCAGCGCCTCGGCAGTAAGCGCGGAGACGTTGGCGATCAGATCGAGCCGGCGAGCGAGCAGCGCGTCACGCCAGTCAGGTTGCCCCATCGGATCCTCCTGTCATTTTTCGCTTCCAGCCATCGGTCCGTGCGGTTTTCCAAAAGCCGACAGCAATTTGGGCAATGTACCGGCCTGCGAATGGAATTGTTTTTCAGCCGTTTCAATGTGGCTTTTGAGCTGGTCCCAGATGTCGACGCGGATCATCGATGTCGTATCGCCGGTGAGGCGTTCGATCTCGTCGACGCGGAACTGGCGCGACAGCGAAACGCCGGAAAACACGAAGTCGCGCAACAGGATCGCATGGTTCTCGATGAACAGATGGATCATCGGATGGGTTTCCGTGGTGACGCCGCCGGCGGCAAGCTCGGCCCGGATGAAATCCTGGAAGTGGCTCTGGAGGCGATGTTGGCTCTCGCCCATGAAGCGCATGACAAAGACCAGATCGCGGGACATCAGCCTGACAAGATCGCCGGTGACGCCATCGGCCTGGCTGGACATCGGCTCCTGCGGCCCTCGGCTGTCTTTGTTGTTCGGCATCTTCTCTCTCCGGCGCGTCGCCCGTCCATGGGCCATCGCCGTCAAATAGTAGAGAAAGGGTAACAATTGAATAGATAATATTTGTTGTCGGATTTGCTGCACTTGCTAACTAAGTATGTTGCAATTGCGAATAGATGCTAAATATTACAGGCGTACGTTACAACTGTAAAAGAACGTTACAGTTGGCTATCAGCTCATATGCCGAAAGAGCGGCGATTTTGTTTTGAGCGCCAGCCATGGGTGCTGTTTTCAAATTGGCACGGCGCTTGCTTTGTACACTTCCATAAGAAGCCCATCGCGCTTTTTGACGCGGTGCCAAAAGAACGAAGGAACGGAGGAAGCAGGGACAAGTCGCGTCCGCTTCGATATGCCCATCGCATATGCGGTTGGCGCCGCGGTCCCTGCCAGACGCCTCCAAAACCTTTGCCGCGATCCACTTGAATGGCCGGACCATGAGTCGCGCCTGAATGCGCAACCCTTTGTCGTGCCGTTCGCACTCTCACTAGCGGTGCTGTGCGCCGCTTCATTCCGGGGTCAAGGGACCTGCGGCTCAAACCTGGTGGAGGCTTATGACCATGACGTCTCTGACGCTCAACAAGATTACTTCACAACGCGGAATCTCCGTGGGCGAGGCAACCAAGAAGATTGCCGATCTCGGCTGGAATCCTTCCTACGTCCAGGAAGCGATGACGTTTCCGACAGACTATAAGATCAACAAGACGCCGCGAGACCCGATGAAGCAGGTCCTGCGGTCCTATTTCCCCATGCAGGAAGAGAAGGACAACCGCGTATATGGCGCGCTCGATGCGGCGTTGCGCGGTGACATGTTCCGCAACGTCGAGCCGCGGTGGGTCGAATGGATGAAGCTCTTCCTGGCCATCATTCCCTTCCCGGAAATCTCCGCCGCTCGATCGATGGCGATGGTCGCCCGCATCGCTCCCGGCGAGGAGCTCAGGACCGGCTTCACCATGCAGATGATCGACGAGTTCCGTCACTCGACGATCCAGATGAATTTGAAGAAATGGTACATGGAGAACTACATCGATCCGGCCGGCTTCGACATCACCGAGGAAGCCTTCGGAAAATGCTACGCCACGACCATCGGCCGGCAGTTCGCGGAAGGCTTCATCACCGGCGACACCATGACCGCCGCCTGCATGTACCTGACCGTGGTCGCCGAGACCGCCTTCACCAACACGCTGTTCGTCGCCATGCCTTCGGAAGCTGCCCGCAACGGCGACTATGCGCTACCCACCGTCTTCCTGTCGGTGCAGTCCGATGAGAGCCGGCATATCGGCAATGGCCATTCGCTGCTGATGGCGGCGCTCAAGGAGCCGGAAAATCACCTCTTGCTCGAGCGCGACCTTCGCTACGCCTTCTGGCAGAACCACGCGATCGTCGACGCGGCCATCGGCACCTTCATCGAATACGGCACCACCAACCGCGACAAGAACAAGGAGTCCTACGCGGAAATGTGGCACCGCTGGATCTACGAGGACTACTACCGCACCTACATGCTGCCGCTCGAGAAATACGGCATCAAGGTCCATCACGACGACGTCCAGGCGGCCTGGGAACGCATTACCAAGAAGAATTACGTCCACAAGGTCGGACAGTTCTTCGCGGTCGGCTGGCCGGTCAACTTCTGGCGCATCGAAGCCCAGACCGACAAGGACTTCGAGTGGTTCGAGCACAAGTATCCGGGCTGGTACGCCGAATTCGGCGACTTCTGGAAATGGTACGCCAAGCTCAGCCACAAGGGCGAGAAGGTGCTGCTGTTCAACAGCGACGTCGGTTACGTCTATCCGCACCGCTGCTGGTCCTGCCTCGTTCCCTGCCTGATCCGTGAGGATATGGTTGTCGGCGAGATCGACGGCCAGCTGCACACCTTCGCCCACGAACTCGACAAATGGACTGCCACCGTGGCGTTCGCCGACGAGTATCAGGGCCGGCCGACGCCCGCGATGGGCCGCTTCAGCGGCAAGCGCGAGTGGGAGACGCTCTATGACGGCTGGGATCTGGCCGATGCGATCAAGGAACTGAACTTCGTCCGCTCTGACGGCAAGACGCTCGTCCCGCAGCCGCATATGCGCTTCGACGACACGGAGATGTGGACGCTGGACGACGTGCGAGGCAACAAGCTCGGGTCGCCGCTCAACGCGCTGCGTGCCATGTCGCCCGCGGACCGTGAGAAGCACCTGGCGGAATACCGGGCCGGCTTCACGATCAATCCCTGCAACTGATCAGGCCAAGGGGCGGGTTCGTCCCGCCCCTTGTCTTACTGGAGGTCCGTATGTCGGAAACCCACACGGTCAGGCTAAGCCCGGTCGGCGTCGAATTCGATGTCGAAAATGGCGAAACGGTGCTCAACGCCGCGTTCCGCCAGGGCATCGCGCTGCCGCACGGCTGCAAGGAAGGGCAATGCTCAGCCTGCAAGAGCGTGTTGCTCGACGGCGAAGTCGACATGCTCAAATACTCGACCTTCGCGCTGAACGACATGGAGAAGGAGAGCGGCCACGTCCTTTTGTGCCGCTGCATCGCCTACTCCGATCTGGAAGTCGAGCTTCTCAACTACGACGAGGAGATTTTGGCGAAAGCGATCGCTGTGAAGACGTTCAAGGGCAGGATTGCTCGGATCGAGCACCTGACCCACGACATTCGCGGCATCGAGATCGAACTCGGCTCGCCGATAAAGTTCTGGGCGGGGCAATATGTCGACATCACGGTTACCACGCAAAAAGGGGAGACGATTACGCGCTCGTTCTCCATGGCAAATACGCCGGACCAAACCCAAGAACTCTCCTTCATCATCAAAAAATACCCTGAGGGAAAGTTCTCCGGAGAACTCGATTGCGGAGGCATCAAGGCCGGAGCAGAGGTCACCGTCGTCGGACCTTACGGAACCTGTTTCCGCCGCGACGAACGGCAAGGACCCCTGATCCTCGTTGGAGCCGGATCGGGCATGTCACCGATCTGGTCTATCCTCAACGACCATCTGAAGAGCGGCGAGAAACGTCCGGTCTATTTCTTCTACGGCGCCCGCACCCGCAACGACCTGTTCTATCTCGACAGGATCGCTGAACTCGTCGGCAATCATTCCGACGTCACCTTCATTCCCGTGCTGTCGCACGCGAATGACGACGCTGAATGGCAAGGCGAGCGCGGTTTCGTACACCAGAGTGTCGACGCCAAGCTCAAGCAACTGGCGGTCGACGGGCAGGGCGACGTTCATGCCTGTGGTCCGCCGCCAATGATCGATGCGCTTCAGCCGGTTCTGTTCATGAATGGGTTCGAGACGGAGCGGATCTTCTTCGACAAGTTCACCACATCGGCAGGTGCAACGCCGGCCCACTAAGAGGGCGGCCACGCAACTGTAACCACAACTGCAACAAGGGAGTGAAGACTATGCCAGCTACCTCGAGTTCAGTCGGATCCGGAGCCGCCGGCGCGGCGCTCTTTGCCGACTCCGACAGCCGGAAGTACCGGTATTTCGACCCGAAGGGCCAGCGTGCGACCCACTACGAGGACATGACGGTCGACGTGCAGCCCGATCCCGAGCGTTACCTGATCCAGGACTGGATCATCTCCTTTGCCGACGGCAAGGGCGCCTATGTCAAGCAGAACACCGCCGCGCAGAGCTCCAACTGGCATGCCTTCCGCGCTCCGGACCAGGAATGGGAGCGTACGCACTACCAGCGTCAGTCGAAGATCGAGACGATGGTGCAGAGCGTCATCAACAATGCCCGCAAATCGGGCGCGCCCAAGACTTTCGACAAAGCCTGGGTCAAGATCCTGCAGACGCAGCTCGGCGCGTGGAAACATGCCGAATTCGGGCTCGGCACCTCGCTGATGCAGGCACAGCGCTACGGCTATACCCAGATGATCAACAACGCGACGTTGACCAACTCGTCCTACAAGCTGCGGCTTGCGCAGGACATTACGCTCTACCTTGCCGAGATCGGCATGGACCTTTCCGGCTGGGACGACGAACTCGGCAAGAGGAGCTGGCTCGAAGACAAGAACTGGCAAGGCACCCGCGAAGCTGTCGAGACCATCATGGGCGCGACCGACTATCTCGAACAGTATTTCGCCATCAACATCGTCTTCGAACCGCTGGTCGGGGAAGCATTCCGCTCAGGGTTCCTGATGCAGATCGCCGCCGCCAACCATGACTTCATCACGCCTGCAGTGATCTCGGCGGCCGAGGCCGACTACGAGCGCAACCTCGCCAACACGATCGACCTCATGCACTTGCTCGCCAACGATGAGAAACACGGCGCGACGAACAAGAAGCTCTTCCAGGGCTGGGTCAAGAAACACGGCGCGCTCGCCGACAAGGCAGCCATCGGCCTGCAGCCGATCTGGTCGATGCCGCATTCCAAGCCAGTCGCGTTCGCGGATGTCCGCGCCAAATCCGAGGAACGGATTGGCCAGATCCTCGGCGAACTCGGCCTCAAGCGCTGACACAGGGAGAAATGCCATGTCACTAGCAGCACGCGACGCAACGCATTCCAACATCTTCAAGGAGATGAAAGACATCACCTTCGAACAGACGATTTCGCATCAATGCGGCGTCACCATGAATGACTCGGTCGAGGCCAGGGCCATCGCCGAATTCATGGGCCAGAAGCCGGGGGTGACCATCACCTACCAGCCGGCACTGATCCGCATCGACGGTGACGGCAAGCTGATCTTCAAGATGGACGCGATCGGTGAATATCTCGGCCGGGAGATTTCAGCGGAGACCTTCGAAGTCAACACCTCCACCCACTACGGCCGCATGGTTCGCGTCGACGACAACACCGTGATCCTGTTCGGCAACATGGATGAGATGTTCGAATACATCGAATAGCCGCCAAAAAAACCGGGCGCGCCGCCCTGGTTGCGGCGTGCCGAACCGATCAACGCCCATCTCGCGGAGGAAAGAATGTTTAGGACACCGGAAGGCAAGGATATCTTCGTGGTCGACGGCCACACCCATTTCTGGGACGGCAGCCCGGACAACCAGAAAAATGTCCACGGCAAGCAGTTCATCGATTGCTTCTACGCCTATCACACCGGGCTGAGCCCCAAGGACCAGCTTTGGGAGAAGAGCAAGTTCGAGAAATACAGCGCCGACGATCTCTATCGCGACCTGTTCATCGACGGTCCCGATGATGTGGCGATCGTCCAGTCGACCTATCTCAAGGACTTCTACAAGAACGGCTTCAACACGATCGAGCGCAACGCCGAGGTGGCCAAGCGCTATCCGGAGCGTTTCATCGTCAACGGCGCCTTTGACCCCCGCGACGGTGAGAAGGCTCTCGAATACATCCACTTCCTCAAGGAGAGCTACAACGTCAAGGGCGTGAAGATGTACACGGCCGAATGGAACGGCGCTTCCAAGGGCTGGAAGCTCACCGATCCCGATGCCTACAAGTGCTTCGAGCTCTGCGACAAGCTCGGCATCAGCAACATCCACGTCCACAAGGGCCCGACGATCCTGCCGCTCTCGAAGGATGCGTTCGACGTGCATGACGTGGATCACGCGGCGACGGATTTCCAAGGCCTCAACTGGATCATCGAGCATTGCGGCCTGCCACGCCTCGACGATTTCTGCTGGATCGCGACGCAGGAAACCAACGTCTATGGTGGACTTGCGGTAGCGCTGCCCTTCATCCATTCCCGCCCGCGCTATTTCGGCGAAGTCATCGCCGAACTGCTCTTCTGGCTCGGGCCGGAGAAGATCCTGTTCGGTTCCGACTACGCGATCTGGACGCCGCGTTGGCTGGTCGAGAAATTCTGGGCCTATCAGATCCCCGACGACATCGCTGCCGAACGCGGAGTGCAACTCACCGACGAGATCAAGGAGAAGATCCTCGGCCTCAACGCAGCGCGTCTATACAGCATCGACATCGAAGCCAAGAAGAAGGCGCTCGCCGGTTCGCCCTTCAGCATTGCGGCGGAGTAGGGGCCATGGCAACCGCCAGCGTTTCCGGCAACCGCGAGAACGAACTCTGGCGGCGCCTTGGTGAGGTCAACGACCCGGAGCTCGACGAACCGATTACCGAGATGGGCTTCGTCGAGCGGGCCGCGATGACGAGCGATGGCAGCGTGGAGATAGACTTCCGCCTGCCGACCTACTGGTGCTCGCCCAACTTCGCGTTCCTGATGCTGGACGGCGTCCGTAAGGCGCTGGACCAGCTCTCATGGTCGCCGGCCTATCGCGTCAAGCTGCACGACCACATGTTCGCGGAGGAGGTCAATCGCGGCATGGAAGCCGGCAAGACATTCAGCGATATATTCGCCGAGCTTGCCGAGGATCAGGATCTCGGCGCTTTGCGCGAAACCTTCAGGATGAAGGCATTCAAGCGGCGCCAGGAGGCAGTCCTGCGCGGCCTCAGGCAGCACGGTCTGACGGATCGGGAAATCCTCGGCATGGACTTGCCAGCATACGACGTCGCGCGGTTCGAGCCGGGCGAAGCGGCCAAACAGAAGCCGAGATATAGGGAGGCTCTGCTTGAGCGCTTCCCCAACCGCCAAGCGGATGATCCTGTCTTCGTGACCTGGGAAGGGCAAAGCATACCGGTCGGCGCACTCGGTGCCCATCTCGCCGAATTGCGCGGTGTGCGCGTCAACATGGAGTTCAACGGCGCACTTTGTCGTGGACTCAAGCAGACCAGATACAAGGAACTGGATGTGGTCGAGGGCGAACCAACGCTGGTCGATTTCATCATGGACCGCGTGCCGGCACGAGCCGCGCCGACCGCCTGAAGCAGAGCTGAAAACAACGGCCTCCCTCGCACGAGGCCCCTAACCAACAACCCGCCCGTAAGGCGGAAGGAGGAATCATGCCCAAAATAATGCTTCACAACTCGGAAGCCCGCCGTGCTCTCGCCCGTGGTGTCTTTCGCCTGGCCGCTGCCGTCGAGCCGACGCTCGGCCCCAAGGGTATGAACGCCATGATCGACCGGCCGATCGGCACGCCGATGGTGACCCGTGACGGTGTCAGCATCGCCTCCGAAATCGAGCTGCATGATCGTTTCGAAAACATGGGCGCGCAGGTGGTCCGCGAGGTGTCGATGCAGACCAACGAGGTCGCTGGCGACGGCACCACGACTGCCATCGTGCTCGCCAACGCTCTCATCCAGGGCGGTGTAGAGGCGAATGAACGCGGCGTGAAATCCGTCGATCTGTGCAAGGGCATCGACCTTGCCGTTGCGGCGGTGGTGGCCGCGCTCAAGGCCTCGGCCAAGCCGGCAAAGGGGAACGGCATCCTGGCTTCGGTCGCCAATATCGCTGCGACAAACACGAAGCTTGGCGCGCTGGTGGCGGAAGCCCATCAGCGCGTGGGAGCCGAAGGTGTTATCACCACGGACTTCAGCGTCACCACCGAGACCACGCTCGATGTGGTCGAGGGCATGTCCTTCGAACGCGGCTATCTTTCTCATCACATGGTGACTGACCAGGAGAAGATGGAGGCGGTTCTCGAACGGCCCTACATCCTGATGACCGATCTCAAGATCAAGGAGCCTGAGGCGCTGAATGCGGTTCGCCGCATTGCCGACGAGGATGGTCGGCCGCTGCTTATTGTGTCCGAGGAAATGTCGCCGGAAGTTGTGGTGACGCTGCTCGGCAAGCAGGGACCTGGAAAATACCTCGTCGTCCATCCGCCGGAATATGGCCATTGGCGCAAGGCGATGATGGAGGATCTGGCCATCATCACCGGCGGCAAGGTGATCGCGCGCGACCTCGGCGGCCGGCTGGAGGACATCACCGCCGACGATCTCGGAACAGCCGACCGGGTCAAGACCAGTTCGTCCTACACCTCGATCATCCGCGGTGGTGGCGACCATGCGGCAATCGCATCGCGTCGCGCCCAGGTGCAGCGGCAGTATGAAGCTTCGCCGCCGAACATCGACCAGGACAAGCTGCGCGAACGTCTGGCCAAGCTTTCTGGCGGCACCGCGATCCTTTATGCCGGCGGTGTCACACCCGTCGAGCAGAAGCGAACCATTCAGCTCATCGAGGATTCGCTGAATGCGGTACGCGCCGCATCCGAAGAGGGCGTTGTCGCCGGCGGCGGTTCGGCGCTTGCCCAGATCGCGCCGCTGCTCGACAAGGTGTCGGCCGGCGTCGACGGCGATGTCGCCGAAGGCGTGCGCCTGGTGCGGTCGGTGCTGTCGCGGCCACTCTGGCGCATCGCCGCCAATGCCGGCGCCGATCCCGAAGCAGTTGTGGCGGAAGTTACGCGCATCAATGGCGGCTACGGCTACAACGCGTCTGCCGGCAGCTATCAAAACATGTTCGAGGCAGGGATCATCGATCCGGTTCGCGTCACCTACACAGCGCTCGCCAACGCAGCTTCGGTGGCGACGCTGATCCTGACCACCGAAACGCTGATTGGTCATCTCGCCGAGGACGAGGATCCGACGGCCGGACCGGCTCGCGGCGGCGGCTCCGAAAAGCTCGGCCGCGCCTAAGCAATCCGAACAATCTCGACGTTGAAAGGATACGACGATGAAAGCTGCCAGACTGTACGCATACGATCCGCAAATGAATGTCCAGCTCAGGATCGAAGAGGTCAAGGCGCCGACAATCACCGCCCCCGACGAAGTGATCGTGCGGGTCGGTGCTGCCGGCCTTTGCCGCACCGACCTGCATATCATCGAGGGTGTGTGGAAGCCGACCATGGATCCCGAAGGCACGCTGTTGCCCTACATCATGGGTCACGAGAATGCTGGCTGGGTCGAGGAAGTTGGCAGCGGCGTCAAGTCGGTCAAGCGCGGCGACGCCGTGATCTGCCATCCCTTTCGCTCGTGCGGGATCTGCCTCAACTGCCGGCATGGCGAGGACATGTACTGCGACAACGGCCAGTTTCCCGGCCTTGGCATGAATGGCGGCTTCGCCGAATATTTCATCACCAGCGAGCGCTCGCTGATCAAGCTGAACGCCAATGTCACGCCGATCGAAGTGGCGCCCTTGGCTGACGCCGGCATCACCGCCTACCGCGCCGCCAAGCGGGCGGCCAAGCTGCTAAGGCCAGGGAGTTACTGCGTCCTGCTCGGCATAGGCGGGCTCGGCCACATCGCGCTGCAGTCGCTGCATGCGATTTCGGGTTGCCGCATCATCGCCGTCGATCGCGAACCGGCGGCACAGGTGCTGGCCAAGGATCTTGGCGCCGACTACGTCCTTGATGGCGGGCCGAACATCGTCGAGGAGGTCAGCCAGATCACCGGCGGCGGCGCTCATGTGGTGATCGATTTCGTCGGCGAACTCGGCGTCGAGAACATCTGCTGGAAGATGGTGCGCAAGGGCGGCCAGCTATTCGTCGTCGGCTATGGCGGCAATATCAATGTGCCGACTGCCCATCTCGTCATCGAGGAGATCAACATCGGCGGTAGCCTGGTCGGCAATTTTACCGAGCTTGTCGAACTGATGGAGCTCAACGCCGACGGCAAGGTGAAGATGCACTACACCGAATACAACCTCGCCAGCATCAACACCGCACTCGACGATTTCAAGAACCGGCGGTTCACCGGCCGCGGCGTCATCGTGCCCTGAAGCGTCTGGTCGGGCCTGCACGGAGCGGGCCCGACGTTTTGGTTCGCTTGCCGGCCCGGCAAGCCTTTCTTTCTTGGGCGCCGCGGCTGATGCCATGGCTTTTCCGTATCGGGACGTCAGCGAAGCGCGGTCCTGAAACGAGTTCTTTGCTTCGCAGTTTGGAAAAATGGGAGGACAATATGGATCTTATCACAGGACTGGCCGTCGTCATCGGCATTATGGGCGGCATTGCAACGTGGGCAGCGATCACGATCGGCAACCCCTATCTGCTGATCTGGGCGGTATTTGTGGGCTGGGGGAGTTTCTATCACTGTGGCGGCAAGGAAGCCGGGTTCAAGAATTCGGCGCTTGCAAACCTTTGGGGAGCGATCTGCGCCGCCAGCGCATTGATAGCACTGACGTCTATTGGTGTTACGGCTCTCACGGCCGGCATTTGCGTCGGCGTTTCAATCGTAGTCCTGATTCTCGCTGCCAAGCTGCCATTGCTGAGTGCGATTCCATCAGCGGTCTATGGCTACGCAACGACTGCGGCACTTTTTCTGCTTGGCGCTGCCGCCTATGGCGAGGGTCCAAGCGGCATCAGCAAGGTCGCGGCAGCTGTGGTGATTTCGCTGATCATTGGCAACAGTCTCGGCTACGTCTCCGAGAAAGTGACAGCTGCTGTCGTGAAGAGCTGATCTAACCCCCGCTACCGCTTCAGTGATTGACTTATCCCAACCCCGTGGCGCGAATGCCGCGGGCTTCTTTCGTGCCGGTGACAGGCTCTAGATGAAACCGCGGCGGATGCCGTATTGGTCGAGCTTGCGATAGAGCGTTGGCCGGGAGATACCGAGCCGCCGTGCGACCCGACTGAGGTTGCCGCCTTCGGCTGCCAATGCGTTTTTCATCGCCTGGCGTTCCGCCTCGACGAGCGTGCCTACGTCCTGCGGGGTCGCTGCACTGCTGTTCGATCCGGCTTCCGATTCAGAGCCGGGCGCCGTGATCTCCTCGGGAAGGTCGTAAAGTCCGATGTCGCGGCCGCGCGCCAGGACATGCAACCGCCCGATGAGGTTCTTCAGTTCGCGCACATTGCCCGGCCAACAATAGGCAAGCATGGCATCGAGCGCTTCGTGCGAGAATTCCAGCGGCTCCTCTCCTGCTGCAGCAGCGATCTGCCGGTTGAAATGTTCGGCCAGCAGCAGCACATCTTCGCCGCGCTCGCGCAGCGGTGGAACAGTGATCGAGACCGCGCCAATTCGATAGTAGAGATCTCGGCGAAAGCGGCCTGTTGCAATTTCCTGCTTGAGATCGCGATTGGTTGAGGCGACCAGGCGTACATCCACCGGGCGACCCCGGCTGTCGCCAATGCGGTGCACTACACGCTCTTCCAGCACACGCAGCAGGAACGGCTGGATCTCAAGGGGCAATTCGCCGATCTCGTCGAGACTGAGGACGCCACCATTGGCGAGCTCGAAAACGCCCGGTTTGCCTTCCCGCGAGGCGCCGGTAAAGGCGCCGGCGACATGGCCGAACAATTCGCTGCCGAACAGGTCTCTGGTAATCGCCCCGCAATTCATCGCAATGAACGGATCGTTTGCCGTGCGCCGGCTGCCGGCATGGACAAGCCGCGCAAACAGCTCCTTCCCGACCCCTGTTTCACCTTCGACCAACAGCGATGTTACGCTGCCCGACCGAGCGACGCGGCAGGCGACGTCGATGGCAGCCTGCAGAGCTTCGCTTTCGCCGACGATCATCGCGACAGCATCCTGAAGATGCTTGTTCACTTCCCGGTGGACGACCGTCACGCTGGAGACTGCCGGCACGGAGGGGAACACCAGTGCCGCGCCGCGGAGGTCGCCGTCGAGCTTGAGCGGCGTGATGTGGCAGGATCGCAGATGGGCCGGCAGCGCTATGGCAAGATCGGCTTCGGAGCCGGAGGACGGAAGGTTCATCAGCCAGCGGCCACGGCCTGGCTCCATCGGGCCGTCCATCATCTCGGTGGTCTCGCCGTCAGGCACATTGTTGCAGAAGATAGCGCGGCCGCGATGGTCGACGATTACCAGCCCGTCTTTTCGGCGGTAGCTGGGAGCCGATGAAATGAAAGCTTCGAGCAGGCGCGTGCGCTGTTCCTGCTGCTGTTCGGCCAATGCCTTTTCGATCTGCCGGGCTGTGGCGGCGACGAGCGCGGTGTTGTGCGGCCTGAAGATCGGCGAATAGCCTGACAGGTCGACGACACCGATGATCTTGCCGTCCAGCGGGTCGCGGATCGGCGCGCCGGCGCAGGTCCAGGATTTGATCCCGGCGCAGAAATGCTCGGCCGCATGCACGAAAGTCGGCTCACCGGTCCACAGCGCCGTACCGATGCCGTTCGTCCCGACGGCATCCTCGTTCCATTTGCCGCCGATGGCGAGGTGAATATCCATGCCGTCATGCAGCGTCTTCTTGTCGCCGATGGCGTCGATCAGCACGCCATCGCTGTCGGCCAAAACCAGCATCGCGCCGGTCCCGTCCAATAACTGGCCAAGGGAGGCGAACGACCGCCGCGCCGCCGAAAGTAGTTCTGCATTGGCCCGGGTCAGATATTCGATCTCGTCGCGATCACTGCTCAGTGGCGCTTCAATGCCTTGAGCGTTGATGCCGCCGGTGGCGCTGCGATACCAGGAATCGTGAATGAGGGAGCGGACGTGGCTTGGGTGGACCGGATCGCGGGCACTTTTGGGTTCGTCAGCCAGAAAATTTTCCCAGGCGCGCATGGTGGCACGCTCGTCATAGTCGATGTTGCTCAGAGCCATCTGGCCGGTGGCCAGCGAGGTACGCGCCGGAAGGGCATCGATCTTCATCTGATTGGGGCTATCTCGCGTTTCATTCAGTCATCACAGAACCTTTGAGGTATGCCATTTCTGTATGCGTCGCATTCGTATACTGCACGAGTTGGGCGCGAAGAAGGATGTCCGGGCGTGTGCCTGATCAGTTGATGCCGAGTTTCGCGCCGATGTCGAAGGCAAGCTGTTCTTCGGTATAGGTGGCAGCGAGGCGGGATCCGTCCATGTCGGCAAGCGCCTCGGCAACGATTTCGTCAACCGGCGAGAAGAAGCCATTCTGCTTTGTTGCCAGCACGAAGACCTGGTCGCCGCCGCGGTCGCGGATATCGCCGATGTGATGAAGTTGACGGCCGGTGTTCCGATCCTTCGAAATTACGCGGCCGTTCATGGTGACCTGGATGGACGGCTTGGCCTCGGCCACCGATGCCGCGCCGCCACCGACATGGATGATCAGGCCTTCCGCCTTGGGTTGCTGGCGTGGCTTTCGCGAAGCTGAATAGCCGCCACCGCTGATCTGGTCGGCAAGGCGGACGATGGTCGAGCGGTTCTGCTCGATCAGTCTTTTGACTTGTGCGTCCTCGCGCCGCGGGCCATCCCGCTTGGAGATAATCTCGACCATGAATCCTCCCAGATTCGATCCGCGTCGCCGTCGATACGGCTCATTCTTCTCTTGAAGCGAACCCTACACCGCCTCGGCAAAGTTCGCCATTGATATCACATAGCGCTAAAATTCAGGTCGCTGGTAGCAGGTGGCTGCTACACGGGATTTTCCGGTACTGGGCGCGTTTGAGCAATGCCCGCGGGCCAGGCTACCTTGCTCTTCAATTCCGCGGCTTCGCCGTCGAGTGGTCGCCTGTCGCGCATGTAGTGCGCAGCATGGAGGCAAAGTTCGGGATATGGCCGTTGATCTCCAGCGCTTCGTCGTAAAGCGTCGATAGGAACTTTGGCGCCGTCATCCCCTGTCCATGGGCGATCTCGTCCAACAGCGTCCAAAAAGTGGCCTCGAGCTGGATGCTCGTCGAATGGCCACCTATTCGAACTGAGCGATTGACTAGCCGATACCCCTCCGGATCCTGCCCGGCAAAGACCTTACACATGCGAAGTCCTCCCGTTTGATATGCTCTCGGCGAAAGCGGCTTCTGCGCCCATTCGCCGGGATGGTACCATCTAAAGCGCATTTTCCGAACCATTTGCAGTGACTGCAATCGGGCTTTGGTGCGTAAACCAGCCTTACGCCAATTTCTCGACGTGGTAACCGGCTGCCACCCCTTTTTGCAGCCAATGGGCCACGGTCGCCGGTATTTCGGAGACGACCGCAAACTGGAGGCTCCTTTGGCGAAAGCAATTCATTCGATGATCCGGGTGGTAGAAGAGAACCAGTCGGTGAGTTTCTACAAAAGCGCATTCGGACTCGATGTTGCGGACCGGTTGGATTTCGACACGTTCACATTGGACTATCTGCAATGCGGAAGGCCGATTTCGAGCTTGAATTGACGATCAACAAGGGCAGGGGTGAGCCCTACGCGCTTGGCGACGGCTATGGCCACATGGCTCTTTGCGTTGATGATCTCGAGGCAGAACACGAGCGCTTGGCGGTAGCAGGTTTCAATCCGCGGAAATTGTCGAGTTCAATCACCAAGGCGCGTTGCTTGCGCGTTTAGCGGCAAGCGGCATCGTCAAGAGTTGGCTAATATAGATGAGCCCGCTTCATCCAATCGATGGATGAAGCCCATATGGGCCGGTGCTAATTTGATGCATGGCGCGACTTACCCCTGCGCCACCTATGGCAAGGCCAAGGGCAAGAAGCCCGCTGGCTCTACGGGCTAAATATGAGCAAGACGACTCTCATTGCTATCGCTATCCTCGCGATCAGCGTCGGCTATGCCGAAGCCGCGGACCGTAAGGTCGAAACCGCACCCCTCGGGACGTACGCCAATTCGAAGAACCTGCCGGTTTGCACCGCGTCAAGCTCGCTCTTCGAAGTCCTCGGTGACAAGTGTTTTCTCGTCAAGGGTTCGATGATCTATGGCGACATCGCCGAGCTGTCCCAGATAATCACTTTGGGCTGGTAGCCGGAGCAACAACGGCGCTAGACGCCAATCTCCGCAGCCTTACGCCGACACCACTGCTATCGGCCGTGCCGTTGATCGAACTGCTGGAGACCGACAGCGGCACGATTGAGCTGGCCATGAATAGGATCGTCGCCCGCCAGCGAATTCCCCTCATGAAAAGTCTGATCGCGAGATTGATTTGATTTAAAGCCGCTTCTTTGCGCGTGAATCGCAAGAGCTTTCCCAGGGGCGGTGAGGGACGTGGCGATCTTGTCGTCGACATCTGCGACTTCCCCTGACTCAGCATCTGTAGCCCGGTATGTAGCCCAGCAGCGAGCATACGCCGATTGGCGTACCCTGCATCGATACCTAAGTGTTTGAAAATATTGGCTCCCCGAGCTGAATGGAACTGCGAACTTTGAGTCGCCGATCGCCCTCAAACCTACACCAGGGCCCACCAAGCGGATTCGCAAGCGCGATCGCGATCGTGCGGAGAGGATTAGATTGGCGGGTGGGCCCAGGCCAACGCTGAGGGAACGCGCGGTCGCGCTCGCCCTGGAGAAGGGCGAGGTTCGGGCGAAGGAACTGACCGACATCGGCGTTCCTCGCTGCTACCTAGCCCGCATGTGCGACGAGGGCTTGCTCATCAAAGTCGCTTATGGGCGCTATCGAGCGGCCCTTCCTAAGGCAGCTTGATTCCGGTCTTTCGGAATGAATGACGTAGCAAGGGGAGCGGGCGCGCAGTGGGTCCTGTGCCCGACGCTCTAGATCAGCTCGCACGCCCCATGCCGAAGAGGTGAGAGCCGCCCGCATTTTCAAGCCTCCATCAACCTGGAAGACAGGAATTCGATGAAGCGCTGCGTCTTGGCTGGAATAAGGCGAGTTTCGGTGACGGCGTAAATGCTGACCGACGACCCCTGCCATTAGGGCAGGATGCGTCGGAGCCGGCCAGAGGCCAAGTCTTCGGCGACGATCTTCTCGGCAAGCAGGGCGATGCCCTGGTGGTTGACCGCCAGGGCGCGGATCATCCCGACGCTGTTGAGCGTGAAGCGGCCGCGAACGCCGACATCGACCTTGTTCATCTCCTGGTGCAAAGTCCAGGTCGGGCTCCGCGGCATGCAGATGCATTCATGCTCCGCCAGGTCCGCCGGTGTGGCGGGCTCGCCCGACGCTTCGATATAGCCAGGAGACGCATAGAGGTAGCGCGAATGCCGCCCGATCAGGCGAGTGATCAGACTGGAATCTTCCAGTCTGCCGATGCGGATCGCCACATCGAACGGCTCGGCCACCAAATCGACGCGGCGTGGGGTCAGGTCGAATTCGAACGTGATGCCGGGATAGTGCCGATGATCGGCGTGAGGTAAAGCGTGGCGAGGTCGACCGGGAGCGAAACCCGTAGGACGCCGCGCCGAGCTGTTCGTGCGCCAGTCGCGCCTCGTCGACGATTCGCTTGCTCCGTTCAAAATAAAGCTGACCGGCCTCGGTGAGCTCGATCTTGCGCGTTGTGCGATGCAGGAGCCTCAAGCCGATCGCCTTCTCCAGCTCGCTGATACGTCGCGACAGCGTGGAGTTTGGCATGCCGAGAGCCTCCGCAGCCTTCCGAAAGCTCCTGGCTCTGGCCACCTCCACGAACAGCGCCATGTCGTTCAAATGGCTCAACTGATTGCTCCATAGATGGGAATATGATTTCAATTCTGCCAGGTTTATCCCGAGTTCGGAATGGTGGACAAGGACTCCGATGAATGGAGAACCCAATGAATCCACTGTTCACCCCGGCCCGCTCGCAGGCGACAGCCACCAGACGAACCGCTTCCTCGACGTGAACCTCTACGGCGGCGCGGACTACATTCGCAGCTACGCCGGCGCGGAGGATCTCGAACATCCCCATGTCTCTCCCCTGTTCGGAAACTTCGAGTTGGGCTGGACCCAGACGCTTCTGGCGACGGGAACACGCGACCTGCTTCTGTCCGATACGGTGCGCATGCACCGAGCCCTTCGGAATGCAGGAGCGTTGGCAGTTCACGCTGCGGGAGGTCGCCCGCCGGGCTGGCGTAAGCCACGCGGCACCCTACAAGCACTTCCCCGATAAGGCCGCGCTGCTTGCGGAGATCGCTATGATTGGGTTCGACCGGCTGCGCGAGTCCCTATCGGCAGCGAAGTCTGAAGCGCCGAAATCTCTGCGCGACGAAATTACTCCGATAGCTCGTGCCTACGTCGCGTTCGGAACGGACAACCCGGCTCTCTACCGCCTGATGTTTAGCGCGGAGGAGGGAAAAGCGGTGGGAATGCATCTCAATGAGCGGGCGCTGGCGGTATTCGATGTTCTCCTCGAAATCCTCCGGCGCGGCCAGGCCGCGGGGAGCATTCGCAAGCGGCCGATAGAAGGTCAGGCGGCAGCCGCCTGGGGACTCGTCCACGGCATGACCATGCTTGCGATCGATGGGCTCTTGGTGCCCGAGAAGGTGGGATCGGCGCCCTTGGATGCGGCCTTGAGCACGCTGGTGGAAGGGCTGGGGAACCCAGCAACATGACGTTCCGGACGGCTGTTGTGCAGACTCATGTGAGCGGCCGGGGACTTGTTTCCCGGACGTCGCGCAAAAGTGTGCAGCGGTTTTGCGATAGCGACATGCGTAAAAACAAAACCTAAAGCGCGTCGCATGAGGCCGGTCAAACGCGACGCGCTTTAGTCCCATTGGTACATCCTGGCGAGGGAGAGGACTTGAAATCCAACCTTCTCCACGGATCTGCGATCACCTTCGTAGTTGTCGGCTGATGCTGTTCAGTCGACCTGTTCAATCTGCGGGCCTGGGTCGACCGGCGGAGCCGGCGTGCAATCCTGCCCCTTGCATTCCTCGACAGGGTTATCGGCTGGTGGAAGGCAGTTTTGGCCTTCGCAATGAACTGCCGGCTCCGGCGCTTCTACATGGTTAGGCGGAACAAGCTGATCCTCAGCGCGAACGGCCGGCATTGCTACGCTGATCATGCCCGTGCACAAGAGCGCAATCCCAAGCAATTTCATTTTCGCCTCCCTGTCTGGCAGCGAGCTGTACCCTACACTTTCAAGCTGCGGCCGCATCCTCTAAGCCGCGAACGACGTTAACACCGGGTTTCAGTGCTGGCCGGAAGGGAGCGGGCCGAATGATCAGCCTGTCGCATGTCGGACGCAGGCCGGATAGGCGGCTGCGGTCGATGCGGTGGGTCGGGCGGATCAGCGGCACATCGGCGAGGGACACTTGGATTGGCCGGATCGGCCTACAGACTTTCGCCACGTACGAAAGCGGCTCTGGAGTGGAACCGCGTGTAAGCGGCGTTCGCAATTTTGATCTGAAGTGGCTCCCCGGGCTGAACGAAACTGCGAACTACGAACTGCCGATCCCCCTCGAAACTACGCAACAGCCCACTATCAAGATTCGGAAGCGCGACCGCGAGCGCGCCGAGCGCACCCGATTGGCCGGCGGGCCGAAGCCATCCCTCAGAGCGCGCGCTGTCGCACTCGTACGCGAAAAGGGTGAAGTGCGAACGTGCGATCTAACCGACATTGGAATTCCCCGCTGTTATCTGGCCCGCATGTGCGATGAGGGTCTGCTCGTCAAGGTCGGCTACGGCATTTATCGCGCCGCCGATCAGGAGGCAGCATGACCCGATCTTGGCCAATTCCCGGAGAACGGCAATGTCTGCAGCGGTTCGATCGCGCGAATAGAGGTTATGGCGGGAAATCGGCGACACGGCGCTGAAAATCCATGTCGAATAAAATGATGCGGCGGGTTCTGGGCATCCGTTTCATCCAGCACCGGAGTGTTATTTCACGACCCACACACCCAACAGGGTGCAGCGTATGTGTCGAGAGGCCTCGCCGAGTTCAGTTACGCGGGTTGCCATTGCCCCCAACAGGCGACTGGTGCCTTCGTGGCGCAGATCGTGGAAATTCAAATCATCGATATTCATTCCCGGAAGGCGCGTCGGAATGTGGTTCCAGATGATTTGCCATTATAGGGAAGGATGGACCTTCGTCCGCAGTGGCCAAACGCTGTTCTTCGATTATGTTCCTGCCAAACTTGATGACTTGCTCGCGATTGAGGTCGGCCAGGCAGGTTCTCGCCTACAACATGAAGCTGATGATCAACATCTTCGGCGTCAAACGACTCATGCAGACCATTGCCGCCTAATCAGAACCAGCCACCGGCCCGCATCCAAAACCTGCCTGCGAACCCGTCGTCCCGAACGATGTGCGCGCAGCCGCGTTTTCACACGGTCTCGGTCAAAGCGGTCATTCGCCAACGTCTGTTTCGCGCCCAAAAAATGCCTTCCATCGACGTTTGCATACGAATGGACCGGCCGCGCGGTTCGGGACCAACAAGACCTTTGCCGATAGCACTTCCCCAAAGAGCAATATCGTGACGACGAAACGTGAGGTAGAAATGGTCTGACGGCGGCTATGCTGAATCGGCAGAATCCGGGCACGAACCGGGAAGTCGACGCCGAGGCTATTGGCGCCATACGGGACAATGAATTTTGAGGACACTTACGCGGTTATTCCAGAGATTTCTCATCATCTGTCTGGGAGTAGTCAGCGTTTGGCTCATAGTCTTTATCGTTTTCGATACTGCGGACCGCAGACTTCCATGGGTCCTAGCCGTAGGTCTTACCTACGGGCTTGCTGCCTATGTCATTTTGCCAAACGTAGTCCGAATGGGCCTTAAGGTTCTGCACCGGAGACTCATTCCTAGATACTCAATCACCGGAGACGGCTTGCCCGGCGATCCAGTAAATCTAGTCCTGATCGGGACCCGTCAACAACTCTGCGATGCATTTGCAGCAGCGGGCTGGTCAACGGCTGATCGTTTGGGGGTTGCAAGCTCGTGGCGGATGGTACGAGCGTTCCTGCTCAACTCTTCGTATCCCACTGCCCCATTCAGCACGCTCTATCTCTTTGGACGAAGGCAGGACATGGGTTTTCAACAGCCCATCAACGACAGTCCGCGCAAGCGCCATCATATCCGCTTCTGGGCGCTGAGCCTCTCCCACTCGAGCGACGATATCACGGCAGCAAGCTTCTGGCTAAATACGGATAGACCGCCGAACGATCAGCGTGTCCTGTGGGTCGGGGCGGGCACCAGAGATACCGGATTATCGCTAACCAGGCTGACGCTCCAAGTGACACACGCTACCGATTCAGACACGAATGCTGAACGAGACTACATAGTCACCCAGCTGAAGACGAAGCGGGTGATCGGGGAGGTCGTATTGCACCAGTCCGGTTCACGTCTGCAGACCGGAATGGTCAACCATTACATTACCGATGGTGAGATCGCCTTCGCCAGCTTGATAGAGAATTGACAAAGGAAAAGCTAACCGTCGCCCCTCCATTGGATCCGAGGACACGTGCGCCGAGATCAACAAGTGGCCGACAGTTGAGCTCGAAACGGGATGTGGGGAGAAGGTCGATGAGAATTGCGCAACCAGCTACGTTCTGGATTGGGGTTTCCGCAGTCGCCTTGGTTGCGCTGGTGCTGTTGCGCGAAATTCTGCTGCCATTTGTCGTAGGCACATTGCTCGCCTATCTCCTCGTTCCGGCGGTCGACAGGTTGGAGCGGTTCGGGATCAATCGAACCCTTGCAGCACTAGCCGTCTTCTTGCCGCTGATCGTGGGCATTATCGGGGTAATGTTGGTCATGCTCCCGGTAATTATTGGCGAACTCAGATTTTTTGTTGAGGAGTTTCCCCGCTACATCACGCGTCTGCAGTCCCTTGCGACCAATGCAAGTGGCCCCTGGATGCGTAGTGTCATGGGTGAGAATCTTCACATCGAGCAATCGTCTGTCGATGTCGTGAGGACGGTGGGCAGCAAATGGCTCGACGGCGTCGTTACCTCGCTATGGTCGAGCGGAAGAGCCTTGATTTCTCTTCTTTCCCTGCTCGTCGTCACGCCAATCATCGCCATCTATCTGGCGATTGACTGGCATCGAATGATTGCAACGGTCGATGGCTGGTTTGCTCCGGAGTACCGCGACGATGTTCGGGCGCTGGGGCGCGAAATCCACGATACTGTTGCCGGCTTCGTGCGCGGTCAGGTCGTCATCTGCCTCGTTCTTGCCGTCATTTATGCCGCTGCTTTGAAGCTGACCGGACTCAATCATGCCATTTTGATCGGCATCACTGCAGGCCTCATCAGTTTCGTTCCCTATCTCGGGGCAGCCACCGGGATCTTGGTGTCCGTCTGCGTTGCGGTGGACCAGTTCTGGCCCGATTGGGCACCTGTCGCTGTTGTGGGGGGCATCTTCATCGTTGGTGAAATGCTTGCCGACTATGTGCTGTCGCCGCGCCTCATCGGTCGTCGCGTCAACCTCAATCCAGTCTGGATGATGTTTGCGCTGTTCGCCTTTGGGTGGCTGTTTGGCTTCATCGGTGTCTTGCTAGCGATACCAATCGCGGCTTCGCTAGGTGTTATCCTGCGCTTCGCGAGGCGGAAATCTCTAGCAAGCGCGGGTCACGACGTTTCAGCCGGTTCTAGCACGGATACGTGAGCGCGGTTCTCGCAAAGCTGAAGTCAAGCCGGTCGAGCCGACGTATTCCTTGAGAGCCGAAACTCCAGTTTGGAGGAAATTACCTGTGGCAGGTCAGTAACGTTCAGGATAGAGGTGGGCCCAATGTAATGTGTTGAGGAGCCGGTGACTTCACCCAGCCACCGCGACCCGCCCACAGCCGGGTCGTTGACGGGCGTGCGTATCCTCTTGGTTGAGGATTCCTGGCACCTCGCAAGAGCTATGACGAGGCTGCTTAGCGCGTTGGGGGCTGACTTGGCCGGGCCCGTTGCAACCGCAGCCGACGCCGAGCGCCTCATCTCCGAACGCCGCCCTGATGTAGCGCTCGTCGACTTTAGCCTCCGAGACGGCGAGCCCGCCCATGACCTGATCGACCGTCTGCAAGATCAAGGGATCAGTGTCATCGTCATTACCGGCTACGAGGTCGTTCCGCTAGCACCGGGCAAAGTTGAAGCTATCTTGCATAAACCCGTCAGCGCGGCACATCTTATTGCAACGGTGCGTCAAGTGACGTCGCGCTAGCTGCTGGATGGCCGGAAGTGGCTCCCTTTATGTCTGTCACGGTCACGGCCTTGACAGGAAACTCTATTCTGCAGCAAACGCCGTCGGATGCAAATACGAGGTCGACCGAACCGCCGAGCTCGTGAGGGATAAGATCACGAATGAGGCTGACGCCGTATCCGCATTGCGGCGAAGCCGCAATTGCGGGGCCGCCAATCTCACGCCATACGATCGACAGGTTTGTCGCATTCTCGCTAGGCCCGCGGTTACAGACCACCTCCACCCGCCCGTTTCTGGTCGACAGTGCGCCGTACTTCGCAGCGTTCGTTGCCAGCTCGTTGAGCACCATCGCCAACCCCTGTGTCTCCGCGACCGTGAGTGTGAAGTTGGAGCCACGGATCGTTGTGTTTGCGTCCGTCGCGTAGGGCGCAAGCTGATGGCGGACAAGGTCCATGAGGTCAACGCCGTGCCAACGATTCTGGCTGAGTAGCGAGTGGGCGGCGGCCATGGATTGAATGCGCCTATCGAGTGCTTGAATGTATTCGTCCAGCGAACCACTGCCCGGGCTCGTATCCGTGATGACGACGGAAACGCGTGCCAGCAAGTTCTTGACGCGATGATCCAGTTCGGCGACCAACAGGCGTTGGTGCTCCTCAGACCGCTTGCGTTCGGTGACGTCAACAGTGAGGCCCTTGAGGCATACAAGGCGCCCCATTGCATCGAACTCGGCCTTGGCCACTTCCTCTAGCCAGACTTCCCAACCGTCGCAGCGCTTGAAGCGGAATGTTACGGTATATGTGGGGCTTTCGGGGCGGACACCGCGGACGAGCGCTTTGAAGCGCCCGCGGTCGTCCGGATGGACTCTCGAGAGAAAGTTACCGGCGGTCAGCGTTTGCCGCGGCTCATAACCCAGGATCTGCGCGGCGTTTGCGCTGCGCAGCGACGAGCCCGTCCGGACATCCCAAACGAACGCCGTGGCCGCCCCTGCCGACAGCGCCTCTTGCAAGCGGGCTTCGCTCTCCATGAGCGCGTCCTCGTGCTGACGCCGCTCGGCGAACAGCGCAGCAAGGACGTATGCGCAGAGCGCAACCATCAGTGTGCCGGCTTGAGCGGCAAGGATGCGGTCCGCAACCGGAAGATCCGGGTCGCCGAAATGGCCAATTCCAAACGTCGTCGTCCACACTATTGCAACGGCAACAATGAACGCCGCTGCCGAAGCGAAGATCGGACGGCAACGGGCCGCTATCCACAAGAGTAACGGGAATAGTAGCGCGATCGGCACTACTGTTTTCCAAGGCTCCGCTGGCAGGGAAATGACGACGAGGCTCATCGCGGCTACCGCCGCCAGAGCCAAGAGACCTTCGATTGCCTCGCTTTGCGGCGGCGGCTCGCGTGCTGCTGAGGCGAGGCCGATCACCAGCGGCGCAGTCGTGACGATGCCAAGCGCGTCGGATAAGAACCAGTTTTGCCAAATGGCAAAAATCGATGTCGTCGCGCCATAGAATAAAGTGAACCCCAAGCTCCCGCCGATCCCGGATGCAGCGGCACCGACGATCGCCGCCCCTAACAGTCCCAGCACGTTGCGCAGGCGGTTGAGACTCACTCCGGAACCGAAGTAGCGCTCGATCAGACTAGCTGTAAGCAGGGCTTCCACCCCATTGCATACGGCGAAGACGGTGGCGCTCCCGAGGTCTCGGTCACCCAAGAGATTGGCCGCGATGGTGGCGATCATCGTCCCAACCACAACCCCCAATCGCGCTCTTGGCCCAAGGGCGATCAACGTGCCCGCGGCGATACCAGCGGCGGGCCAGAACACGGCAACGCCATCAGGAGTGAGTAGGGAAAGGCTTAACTGTGCCGCCAGGAAATACGCGATACCGACGACAACAGCGAGCCAAATTGAACTCGTCCACTGCCGCGTCTGGTCGGCGGCTTCGGAACCTTGAGCTTGGACTCGTAGATGCTGCAGCATGTCACCGCCTCAGTCACACTGTCATAAATAGCACAGGATGTGTGATGCGAGTCGATCTCTAGTCTCATGGTCATGGTGCAGCTGGAGGTGGGCTTGATCGCTGCTGTGTAGTTTTGGGATCGGAATGTCCGGATCGGCCAAATCTTCCGGTTCTCGTGTTGGAAGGTTCGCCGGCCGAATCCCTGGGACGGCTCGTTTCGGCGCAATCGCGCCGGGAGCATGTCTTTTCACGATGTCGCCGCCGAACTTACGATGAGGGCTTTGCGGACCTAGGCGAAGGCAAGGCGCCACGCTAACTTACCCTGACTTCGATAGGCATCTCTGCTGTTTACAACCATTTTAGCAGAAGCGAACCAAATTGAAGCGTAAGGAAACATCGCACACTGCGCGCAGGATCGCGCCGTATCGTAGAAAAGGCGGTGGCTCCCCGGGCCGGATTCGAACCAGCGACCAACCGGTTAACAGAGGGTTTCTAACGCGATTTTCTGCGTCGGCGTGCGACAGCACGAAGTTCTAAATGCCTTTTAATACCAATGCTTTAGCGCTTCATCTCGTCGCTAGCTGTCGCAGCCGGTATCGACAAGGCGCATAGTTTTGTGTAGATCATCCTGTAGATCACTCACGGAACCCTAGGCAAACCGGTTGTAGCCGGGTTGGTCGCTGGACAAATGCCGAAACTCGAACTCACCGACAAATTCTGCCAAACCGCGAAGGCCGGTTCCGGCCGAAAAGCCGACTATTTCGATACGACAGCCAAAGGTCTTGTACTGCGCGTCTCGGCGGGTGGGCAAAAGACCTGGTTCGCCGTTTACGGGCCGCCGAATAAGCGGCAATGGTTGAAGCTCGGCACCTATCCCGAAATACCCCTTGGCACCGACAAGGGCGCTCGCCAGAAGGCCAAGGACACGCGTGCCAGCGTACGAGACGGCGGCGACCCCGTGGCCGCCAAGAAGGCGCACGCCGCCTCGATGACCGTCTCTGATCTGGTGGAGAGCTATCTTCTTCGCCGAGCATCATCGCGGCGGTCTGTCGATGAGATCGCGCGCCGGCTGCGCAAGAATGTGTCCGGCTATGACGCTGACGGAAAAAAGATCGAGAAAGCATCGTCAGGCTGTATCGGCGACCTCAAGCTCGCGGAGCTGCATCGTCGCGACATCACCAAGGCGATCGATGCGGTGAAAGACCGGGGCGCGGCTGTCGAGGCAAACCGGGTGTTCGAGGATCTTCGCGCCATGATCCGATGGGGGCGCGGTCGTGGCGATCTGGACAGCAACTTGACCGAAGGCATGGCGAAGCCCACCGAAACGGTCGAGCGCGACCGTGTGCTGACGGCCGAGGAGATCAGGACGATGTGGGCGGCCCTGCCGGATGCCAACATGCGGGAGAGCACCCGCCGCATTCTGCGTCTTTGTCTCGTTACCGGCCAACGTGTTGGCGAGATCGCCGGCATGTTGCGCGGCGAACTGGACCTGACACGCGGCCTATGGACGATACCAGCCGGGCGCGCGAAGAACGGCCGCGACCATGTTGTCCCGCTGTGCAAAATGGCAATCAGGATCATCTGTGATCAAATCGCAGACGTGAACGCGCTGTCGGAGCGCAAGGGCAGGGCGGTTCCGCCTTTCGTCTTTCCTGGACCCGGCGCCAGCGCAGCCGTCACCGGCGCATCTGTTCCGAAGGCGGTGAAGCGAGAAGAAATCACCAAGCGCGGCGTGGCGACGATCCTAGGCATTGCGCCGTGGACGCCGCACGACCTGAGAAGATCGGCTGCGACCGGCATGGAAGAAATCGGCATTTCGCCATTTGTTATCGGGCACGTCCTCAACCACATCTCCGAGACCAAGGCGAGCATCACGTCGCGGGTCTACGCCAGATATTCCTACGACAGGGAGAAGCGCGAAGCGCTCGACCTATGGGCCGATCGACTCGTGGCCATCATCGACGGCGAGGGCAACGTCGAGCGACTGCGAGCGGGGGCGCTGGCATGAGCCGGTCGGCGCATTCTCCATTCGACCCCGAAACCTTCCTGAGCCATGCGAGGAAGGCTGCGCCGATTACCAGGGAAACGGAAGTGGCCATCAGCGGCCTTGTTGCGGAATCCATTGATCGCTACCTCGAAAATTTGGACGAATTCTTTGAGAGAGAGAGCAGCCGGCTCAGGAGAATTATCAAGGGGTTAAACACGGCACTTGCAGGGATCATTGCCAAGGAACTGACTATTGACTCGGACAGCGGCTTGGCGCCTTTCCATGACGAGGCCAGCGCGTTTGCGTGGTTATGCGCCGAGGGAGAGAAACCAATTTACATAGGCGGGCAGGGAGACTTTACCGTAGGCGGTCGCGAAGAGTTTTTCCAGCTTCAGCGCGACTGGGCTGTGCGCAATCTGTGGGACGTTCGAAAAGAGAAAGAAGCGCAATATTGGGACCTGCTCGCATGGCACGATTTTCGAGGAAAGGATCACTGGAACCGACCACCCGAGACACCCGCCAGACTGCCGGCTGATCTCCAGAGCCTCATGTATGACCTATGCCAAATCTGGCATGACCACGTTGACCCGCAACTTGGGCTACCAAGAAGAGATCCCGACCCGGACAATCCCCTACTCCGTTTCATAGACGCGGGTCTGACCACAGCCCTCGGCGACCAGAGGCCAGCGATGAAAACCCTGCTCGACTTCGTCTCGAAACATTGTCGTCCTTTGATCCGTAGAAAGGACGCAAAGAGGAGAGGCGCTGTTTGACGCTCAAACGCGCATAACAGCACCATCCGGATCTCTTGAAAGCCAGATGGGTGGCCTGACCCGGGCGCCAGCCTTACCCAAGGTGGACTTATCTCCAGCGAGAAAAGTCCACGATGACATAAGGCCGCAACGGGACGATCCTTCACGCGTCAACATGAATTCGCGCGAGGAAGGAAGATGCAGCCGACTGATCCCTTCGAAGAGATTGATGATCTGATTGATGAGGATGGCGCCTGCCGCACTATCGGCGGCAGAAACACGCCGATCCACCGCTCCACTCTGTGGCGGGGTATCAATGCCGGGCGTTACTCCAAGCCTTTGAAAGTTGGACCGAACACCAACCGCTGGCGGCGCCATGAGCTTATCGCGTGCCTCCAGAAGGCAGCAGCTGCACGAAACTGAAGTGCCGGATAACAGGAAGCCCCGCGATTCTGGAGAGCCAAACGGCTTTCGAGGGCGTGTATCGGACCTACTTGGTTCGACCCGGTCAAGCGCCGCTCGGCTCTCTCCAACAATGGGAGTAGACGTGATGCAATTGGGTTCTATCCAAACAGGAAACTGGCGTGAAGCACTGGCGGTGCATCCTGCAGCAGATTTGCTTCCACTGCTCGAGCCCGAACAACTCGCCGAACTTGCAAACGACATCCAAACCAACGGCCTTCTTCAGCCGATTGTCTTCTTCAAAGACACCGACGGCAACGAGGTTTTGGCTGACGGTCGAAACCGAATTGACGCGCTGCAACAGCTCGGGTTGGTCAGTATTGGGAATGGCGGCATTACAATCGAAGGCTACCCAGACGGCGCCTGGAAGCGCGAGGATGACCGCGCCGGGCTTGACCCATACGGATATGTGATCGGCGCGAACATCCGGCGCCGGCATTTGACCGCTGATCAGAAGCGCGAACTCATCGAGAAGCTGATCAAGGCCGATCCGGAGAAATCAAATCGCCAGATCGCGGCGATGACCGCCGTTTCGCATCCGACCGTCGCGGTGGTCCGGAGTGAACTCGAGGCGAGGGGAGACGTGGAAAAATCTTCCACGTCAGTTGACACGCGCGGCCGGCGGCAGCCGGCGCACAGGGTTGCGTCGAGGGCGACGCCTTCGCGCCGGCGGGCCAGCAATTCGCCTCGGTCGACGTCGAAGTCGCGCATTCCGAATTCGCATGCAGAGAAAATCCTGGGGATCATGGGCGCCATCCACTCCTTGGCCGGCAACTGCCTAGACGTGAAACCGCATGATCTTCTGTCCGGGTGTAGCAGCGAGGCGAAGCGCTCGACCTTACTTGGGTCGGCACGTCTAGCGCGCGACTGGCTCGATACTTTGCTCGTTGAGTCCAACCCCCCGCCATCATCTTCCTCATCAGAATGAAGAAGGAAACGAACAATGTTTTACGAAATCGGCGCCCGTTGCAGGGTGCAGCTCGCTTACGAGACTAGAAGTGGGACGCGCCGCGCCATTGGCGCCATCGTTGTTCGCAAGCGTTTTCGCAAGGGCCACGGCGACAGCGTCGCCCACTCCATCCACCATTTCGTCCTCCACAAATAGCGCCGGGGGTCTTGCATAGGAGCCCGCCAATGCTCGTTCCTGCTGTTGATCAAACGGCGCGCACAGCGGCGGAGGGCATCGATGGATGCGTATACGGGGTAAGCCCGATGTCAGACGAGCCCGAGCCTACTTCAATCCTCGCAGCCCTGGGGCGTATCCGACGCTCACAACTTGTTGACGAGGACGCCGGCCGGAACGAGCCTCCGCCAGAGACCGACCCTCCGGCGCCCAACACCACCCCAGCCGAACGCATTGAAGATACCGCAGCCTTTTCCGAGGCAGCCGTAGCGTTTCGCACTCAGCGCAGGCGGTCGGAGCAAAAGCTGCCATTGCCCTTACAAGGCGAACCATTGCCACCGCTCGCCTCGTCCAGCGCAGCGATCTATGCCGGTATCGCACCTCCGCCGCGCGCGTTCGTCGACGCGGCAAGCTTGATCCCCTGCCGCAACATTACGTTGCTTTCGGGCGACGGCTCGACCGGCAAAAGCCTACTGGCCATGCAGCTTGCCGTTGCCATCGCCGCTGAAACGACTTGGCTTGGGATCGCTGTCGCCTGCGGTCCGGTCCTATATATGTCAGCCGAGGAAGACCAGACGGAAATCCACAATCGGTTGCACGAGATTGCCGTCGCCGATGACATCGACCTCGCCGGCGCCGCCAACCTCGAGATCGTCTATATGGTAGGACAGGACGCGACGCTGGCTCATGAGGGCCCTGGCAAATTCGATGCTGAACTGAACCTCGACGGCAAAGCATTCCGGCCGGACGGCAAGACGGCCGCCACGCTCAATCCGCCGGCGTTCGGATTGGCCGGTGTAAACAATCACACATGGACCGGAGCCTGGGGCACGGTGAGCTACTGGAACGCTTATGTCGGCAATCTCGAGATGCACGGGAAAGGCGTGTTTTACGATCCGCGCCTTGATGACGCCGAGAAGTATCCGGTCGCAGCACGAACGAAGCAGGGCCACAAACAGGACAAGCAGGACCGGATTACAGCCAAGTTGCCGGCGCTCCATTTCTATCAGCTCTCGCTGCCGACACCGAAACCGCCGGAGGGCGCCTTCGACAGCGCGGCCGCAGAAAAAGGTGAGGCACTTTTCAACGATAAGGCCAAATGCGGCACTTGCCACGTGCCGCCGCTCTTCACGGAACCGGGCTGGAACCTGCATACGGCCGACGAGATAGGTATTGACGACTTCCAGGCGATGCGGTCCCCAGACGAGCGTTACCGGACGGCATCGCTGCGAGCCCTTTGGGACATCGAGAAGATCCACAAAGGCGGCTTTTACCACGACGGGCGGTTCGCCACGCTCAACGATGTTGTCGAACACTATGACGGCCATCTGGGCCTTGATCTGACCGATCAGGAAAAGAGTGAACTGATCGAGTACCTCAAATCGATCTGACCCGGCACTTGACGGCACCGGCGCTTCTTTGGGTTGCTAAGGGAGGAAAGATCATGAAAGACGATCGTGGTGCGGCAAACGGCGGGTCGGCACACGGTGAGCCAAGCCAAACGCTGTCTCGCCGGAAATTTCTGAAGGTGTCGATGACCGGCGCGGCGATTGCCGGTGCAGGTGGGCTTGCTTCCTGCATGACGGGCCAGCCTACGGCGCGAGGCGCGGGAACAACGCCAAAGCCTGTGGTGCTTTATCAGGATTCTCCAAACAAGGGTCGCCGGTGCGGCGGCTGCAAGCATTTCCTTGAGCCGAACGCATGCGAGATTGTCGCTGGTGAAATCAGTCCGGATGGCTGGTGCCGCTTTTATAAGGCGCGGCCGGCCTGATCGGTCGAGCCGAGCGGAGACTTCGTTGCGTGCGCTGCAGGGATGGTCTGCGGGCATCGTCGGTGTGAGCGACGACGATATCGCAGCACAATAGGCATTCGACCCGTCCGCAGTCAGAGCCCTGGATAGGAGATTCGGATATGGTCTCAAAAGCCGTTCTGCTCTTGAGCATCGCGCTTGTTCCCGCGTCAGCGTCGGCGCAGCAGGAAGGCGTGCTCCATAAGGTCGATACAAACGTCTTCAGGCCTGCGCATCAGCCCTTCAGCGAGGATATCGTGACGCGGCTGAAGGTGCCGGAAGGTTTTGAGGTAAGCGTCTTCGCCCGCGACCTCGGTAATGCCCGGATGATGCTTCCGGCCGGGGCTAAGGTTGACATCGCCTCTTCAACCCTAGGCAGATCGTCCCGTTGACTTAGAGCGAGGCGAGGCGGCTTGGCACACGGCGGAAGGTGCGCACGGGGTTTCGCAGAGTGCGCACACAGCAGGGGGAAGTCGACCCGCCGGAGGAAATCGCAACAGCGACGTCACGCAGGCTCGTCGACAAGGCGGGAAATGACTGGGCTGAACTTGCAGGAGTTTGAGACTTCGTGATCGCCTGCGGATATGCACCCTCGACATGCGGACGAAAGTGGTCGCCGCACTGTGCCAGTCAGGGGCGATTTTCAGCTGCGGCTGCCGGCGCATCAGGTTCAGTCCACCCAGCCGTGCGCAGGCCGACAATGAGGGGGTCGAGGATGCTGTCGAGCGGGTGGAAGCGGCGCCAGACGGCGGCGGGATCGCGGTTGAAAGCTGGTGCCTGCTTCGCCATCGTGTCCAGGGCTTCCTGCGCAGCGGCGCGGTCTCCCAGGGCGCCGTATGCGATGGCGAGCAACGCTACCCCTGTGGGATCCCCGGCCGCTGAGTGTTCTGCTGAGGCGAGCATCTCTCGATAGCGTCCCTCCAGGTAGAGGTTGACTGTAACTGGATCGTAGTACCAACCCGGTGGATTTATGGTCCTCGCGATTGCACGTTTTGCATATGCGATGCCCTCCTCCCAGCGGCCCCGATAGGAGAGCCGCCAGCCAAGCTGCGCCATCGTCTCGGGGTCGTTCGGGTTAAGTGCCAGCGCCCGGCGCTGAATGCGTTCGGACTCGCCGAAGTTGCCGAGGTGGTACTGGACTGCCGCAAGCGCCTTCAACGCAAGCATATTCCTCGGGTCTATCGCGACTGCCTTGGAGGCAAAATCGAGCGCATGTCCCATCTCGCGCGGAGCCTCGGCGTCCGGCACGAATGCGTAGCGTGCCGCGTCGAGGTGCAGCCAGCCGAGCAGAGCCCAGGGTTCGGCGTAGTCAGAATCGCGCGCGATCGCGGCCTCGAGGCACGCCAGGACCGGCTGACGAAGCTCGTCCCGGAAGGTGCGGCGGTAAGTGTATGCACGCAGCACGCAGGCATAACTAGCCATGCTCGGCTCGACGCCGCCTGATAGGCGGGCCTCCATGTCGTGGTTGAGGGCGCCGTAGGGCTGGCCCAATGCCGTCGCGATGCTCGCTGCCAGCTCGGCGTAGGCGCGGACCAGCGCGCCTGGCGTCGGTGTGCGGTCATAGGTTTCGCTCCAGACGACCCGTTCGGTCTGCGCGTTGAAGAGCTGCGCCCGGACCCGCACGATCGTTGTGTCGGAGCTGACGCTGCCCTTTACAACGTAGCCGACCCCGAGGTCGCGTCCCAGCGTTGCCGGGTCGGCACGCGCGTCCAAGCTGAAGCTCGCGCGTATCGAATAGAGCCTGAACGCCTCGAACCGCATCAGTTCGGTGATCAAATCCTGCGTGAGGCCGTCGGCGAGGTAGCTGTCCTCCTCACCGGTGCCGAACGTCTCAAAGGGCACAACTACAATGGCTGGACCGCGCACCTCCTCCGAGCTCGACGTTGGCGCGCCGTCGATCCAGAGCCACAGCCCGCCTGCCGCCGCGAAGAGCGCGACAAGCAGGCCGGCCAGGATGAGGAGCCCGCGTCGGCGCCCGTCAGCACCATCTGCCTCGCTGGCGGCGGGTGCTGCGCCCGTTGCACTAACAACCGTCGCTCCGCTGACGTCGGAGCGCGACGCCTCCGTGAGCGCCTGGTGCCAATTGAAATGCGGGACGTAGTGGCCTTTCGGAATAGTGATACGCACGGGGTCGCGGGCGCCAGCATCGACGTAGTAGCTGTCTAGGTCGCGCCGCAGGCGCCGGGCTTCGAGACGTACGACCGGGTCGGATTGGGACTCGAACTTTTCGTCGCGACCAAAGATCGCAAGTGCTAGTGAATACCCCTTGAGGCCGCCAGCGCGCCCAGCGAGCGTCTCTTCCACCAAATATCGAAGGAGCGCCCGCCGCCGCGGGCTTGCCTGGAGACTCGCACTGTTCAGGATACGTTCCAGCTGCGCCAGAATCTCAACCGCCGGCGGACTGCCTATTGCATCGCCGTAACCGGACGAGTTGAGTGTTGGGGTCATCGAATACCCTTCCACGCCCAGCTTTAAGGTAACGTGGCATGCCGCACAAGGCTGGTTGTCGCATGAAGCAAAGTGCGTGAGCAAAGCAGATTAGCACATCGAAAACGCCTGTGTGACATCCGTGGTGGGCCGGTTAGCTTGCCATTGGGGGTGGTGCACACCCTGTTCGTACCTGTTCGTACCTTCCCCCCAGCGGACTTCAGAGTGATGATCCTTCCGTTGCAACGACCTCGCTGACGGGGCGGAGCAAATGGACAATGTCGCAGCCGTCGTGACTAGGTTCCCAGAGCGCGAACTGGAAATTCGTCGACAGTACGCTCGCGACCCCAAGTTCGTGGAGGTTTGCGACGACTATTGCGGGGTGCTGGAAGCACTTCGACGTTGGCAAGGGGCCGGACCTTCCGGAGCAACGCAGGCTGAGGACTATCGCAGAATGCTTGACGAATTCGAGCTGGAGATACTCGGGATCCTCGGCGTTCCGAGAGGACGCCGTCCAGGCCTTGGCGACGTTTGAACGGGCCGGCGAGGAACGTAGGAAGAGACAACCGGCGTAGAAGATGACACATCAAAGAGGGATATGTGACATGAAAGTAGCAACAATACTAACCTGCATTACAACAATGACGGTTGGCGTTTCCCTGCTAAGCAGCCTTTCGATTGCCCGTGCCCAGGACGCGCAAAAGCCCAACATTCTGTTCATCGTCTCCGACGACACGGGCTATGGCGACCTTGGCCCATACGGCGGTGGCGAGGGGCGCGGCATGCCCACCCCGAACATTGACAAGCTCGCCGAGGACGGCATGACGTTCTTCTCGTTCTACGCTCAGCCGAGTTGCACGCCAGGCCGCGCCGCAATGCAGACCGGCCGGTTCCCTAACCGCAGCGGAATGACTACGGTGGCCTTGCAGGGCCAGGGCGGCGGGCTTCCGGCGGCTGAGTGGACGCTGGGCTCGGTGCTGAAGCAAGGCGGCTATCACACCTATTTCACCGGCAAATGGCATCTTGGTGAAGCCGACTATGCGCTGCCCAACGCTCAGGGCTATGACCAGATGAGGGCTGTGGGGCTCTATCATCTGAATGCCTACACCTATGCGGACCCCAAATGGTTCCCGGACATGCCAGATTCATTGCGCGAATTCTTCCAGAAAGCAACCAAGGGCGCCCTGTCCGGCAATGCCGGGCAACCCCCGAAGGAAGATTTCAAGATCAACGGCGAGTATGTCGATACTCCGGTGATCGACGGTAAGGAAGGCGTCGTCGGCATCCCATTTCTGGATAGTTACATCGAGAAGGCTGCACTTGAATTCCTCGACGAAGCTGCCAAGACACCGAACGAGCCTTTCTATATCAACGTGAACTTCATGAAAGTTCACCAGCCCAATATGCCGGCGCCAGAGTTCGAGCATAAGTCGCTGTCCAAGTCGAAATATGCGGACTCGGTCGTCGAACTCGACACCCGCATCGGCCGCATCATGGACAAGCTGCGCGAGACCGGCATGGATAAGAACACGCTGGTTTTCTACACGACCGACAACGGTGCCTGGCAGGACGTCTATCCTGACGCCGGTTACACACCATTCCGGGGTACCAAGGGCACTGTACGCGAGGGCGGCAATCGTGTTCCGGCGATCGCTGTATGGCCGGGTAAAACCAAGCCGCGTTCCAAGAACCATGAAGTTATCGGCGGCCTCGACATGATGGCGACGTTCGCCGCTGCGGCAGGCGTTAAGCTTCCGGAGAACGACCGGGAGGGTAAGCCGATCATCTTCGACAGCTATGACATGACGCCGGTGCTGAAGGGAGAAGGCAAGTCGCCGCGCACCACGTGGTTCTATTTCACCGAGAATGAACTTTCTCCCGGCGCAGTCCGCTATAACAACTACAAGTTTCTGTTCAACCTGCGTGGCGATGACGGAGCGTCGACCGGCGGTCTCGCAGTAGACTCCAATCTGGGATGGAAAGGTGCGGAAAAGTACGTCGCCACCGTACCGCAGGTGTTCGACCTGTGGGCCGATCCGCAGGAGCGATATGACCTCTTTATGAACAACTTCACCGAGCGCACCTGGATGGCCGTTCCCATGCAGGAAGAACTGAAGAAGGTCATGCTCACATTTGTGAAATATCCGCCCCGTAAGTTGCAGAGCTATGGCTACACCGGTCCGATCACGCTTTCAAACTATCAACGGTTCCAGTGGGTTCGTGATCAGCTTGAGAAGGAAGGCGTGAATATTGCGCTGCCGACTGGCAACTGATCGTCAAACGGCGGCCCCGGGCTGATACCGAGAGGGCCGCCTTTTTCAAGCACTTGGTTTCTATACCTCGACTCAGAACCCATTCTGTCTCCAGTCGGAGTGACAGATATACAACGCCGACCGTTATATAGTTGCTACAACTAGAAGTCGCTTGCTAGTGTACCAACCTCGTGCCGTCATAACTCAAGCGAGAGGCGCTTAAACGTGAACGCCGTGGTCGAGGGGATAGCAGTCATGAAATCTGCGCTCATTTTTGCATCGTTGACATTGGTTGGACTAGCGGGAACTGCGTTTGCACAGGAACACGATGCAGACGAACTGTCCAAGAAGTTGGCGAATCCGATCGCAAGCCTGATCAGCGTACCGTTTCAGAGCAATTTCGACTGGGGCGCTGGGCCGGACGGCGACGGTTTCTCCTATCTTATGAAAGTGCAACCTGTGATCCCGATCAAGATCAACGAAGACTGGAACCTCATATCGCGCACCATCCTGCCGATCGCCTATGCGGACTACCTTCCCGATGGCAGCAGCGAGTGGGGACTGGGCAACACCGAACAGAGTTTCTTCCTGTCTCCGTCGAAACCCGGCCCCGGCGGGCTGATCTGGGGTGTTGGGCCGGTCATCCAGCTGCCGACCCGTACCGAAGAGCTCCTCGGCTCCAACCACTGGGGCCTCGGACCGACCGGCGTCGCGCTGGTCCAGAAGGGGCACTGGACAGTCGGTATATTGGCCAACCAAATCTGGTCGCTTGGCGGCGATGACGATGACGCTGACGTCTTCAGCGCGACATATATGCAGCCATTCCTTAATTATGGGCTCGGCCATGGCGCGTCGCTCTACCTCGATACCGAAACAACCTACGACTGGGAGGCGGAGGAGTGGACGGTGCCGATCAATTTCGGCTTTCAACAGGTGTTGAAACTCGGTCATCAGCCCGTGCAACTCCAGTTCGGCGGACGGTACTACGCGGAAAAACCCGAAGGCGGGCCCGATTGGGGGTTGCGCGCGAGTTTTACTCTGCTTTTTCCGGAGAAGTAGCCGAGATTGAAAGCCAAGCTTGGCCTGGGCAACGATTCATGAAAGGGCAGTCAATGAAGCCCGTTTCAAAGCATCTCAAGTCCACCGCCTGCGCAACCGCCGTCGTTCTCTCGATGCTGACGGGAAGCGCGCAGGCGCAGCAATTCCCGATCCCACAGACCGCCGCTGATGTGCCAGGTCCCGCGGCGGGCAATATGATGACCGGGGAGTACGTCCAGATGGTCGGCCGGGTGGCCTACGTCTGGGGCTGGCCGCTTGTAGCCAACGCCAATCGCGCAGCAGCCTTCTCCAAGGCGCCCGAACCTGGACTGATCGGCGGCGTTGTGCCGATTGCCTATGGTGGGATTGCCATGCTGACCGACTATCTTACCGCGGACCAGCGCGTCGTCGCCTGCTCTAACCAAGACGTTGTCTATGGCCCCGGTTTCCTGCCGCTGGACAAGGAACCCTTTGTCTTCCAGGTGCCGGAGTTCGGCGATCGCTTCTGGGTGTTTGCACTCTACGACGCACGCACTGACGAGTTTTCCGAAATCGGCAAGGCGTACGGCACCAAGCCCGGTTTCTATATGGTGGTTGGACCGGACTGGAAGGGCGAAGCACCGGCTGGAATAGCGGCCGTTGTTCGTTCGTCCACGGCGTTGGCATTCGCAATTCCGCGCATCTTTATGGATGACACGGCGGAGGATCGTAAGGCAATTCAACCGGTGCTGAACCAGATCAACTTCTATCCGCTGTCGCAGTTCGACGGGAAGATGAAGATCAAGGATTGGACCAAGCTCCCGCACTACCCCGCTGAGCAGTCTTCGGGCTCGGGCGAGACCAAATGGGTTAACCCGGAGACCTTCTTTAACGAGTTGCCGGCGGTGATGAAGGCCGTGCCGCCACTGCCGGGCGAGGAGGCTCTGTACAATTGGATCTGGAGTGTGCTGGAGACAGCCGAAAAAGACCCGGCTGTGAAGCAAGCTTTAGTGGAAACCGCCATTGCCGCCGAGCAGGAACTCATCGACCCATTCCTTGAATGGCGTCACAACGGCCGCGCAGCCGGCAACGGCTGGAACTCGCCAGTGAACAACGCGAAGTGGGGAACTGACTACCTTAACCGCACCGCCACCGCAAAGTCGAACATATACGAGAACCGTCCGGAGGAGACGAAGTACATCTACACAGACAACGACAACCAGGGCCAGCAACTGGATGGCCACGGCCTCTATAGCGTTACTTTTGCCAAGGGACAGACCCCGCCGGTCAAGGGGTTCTGGTCAGTCACTTTGTACAACCAGATACATTTCTACAACGACAACCCGCTGAAGCGGTATTCGCTCGGAACCAAGAACAAGAACCTCGTCTACAATGCGGATGGTTCGCTGACACTGTACGCAGGCGCCAAGTCTCCAGGTTTGGACAAGGAAAACAACTGGCTGCCTGCACCTGAAGGAACCTTCTCACTGTATATCCGAGCCTACTGGCCGGAGAAGGCCATTCTCGATGGCACGTGGATGCCGCCAGTCGTCGACAAGGTGAACTGAACAAGCCGCCGCCGCAGAGAGGACACACGACGATGCGTTCCCCCTTCATGCACAGTCTCGTGGCGGCCGCATTCACACTGGCTTTCACCGCAGGTGCGCAGGCACAAGAAACCATGCCGCCGCTCGTGAAACAAATGTTCACTGGCGGCTGGCCGGACAAAGCAACTGTCGAGCAGTTGAACAACGACCGGCTCTACTATGACGCCATCGAAGCTTACAGGCTAACCCTGCCCGCCCTGAATACCATCGGCATGCGCGACGGCTCCGAGGCGAAGTTTGGCGAGGGCTACAACGTGCTTCCGATCTGGAAGGACCGGATGAATGGCAAGACCTGGGTGCCCACGCCAAACTGCGACGTGATCTATTCGATGAGCTACCTCGATCTCAAGGAGACCGGGCCGCTCGTCGTTCATGCCCCGCCGGATGTCATTGGCATGTTCACTGACTTCTTCCAACGGACCATCACCGACGTCGGGGCCATCGGGCCGGATCGCGCCCGCGGTGGACTCTATCTGCTGCTGCCACCGGACTACCAGGGGCATGTGCCGGCGGGCTACTTCGTCGTCAAATCCTCGACCTACAACGTCTTCCTCTTCTTTCGCACCGTCATGAAACCGGGCGCAAACGGGCCCGACCCCACGGATGCAGTGGCGCTTGCCGAGACGACACGCGTCTATCCACTCGACCTCGTCGAGAAAGAGCGCAAGCCGATGCAGTTTCCTAACGGCTCGAACGTCCCCGTGAACATGATGTATCCCACGGACTTCTCCTACTGGGAGAAACTGAAGGCGTTTGTGGACTATGAGCCGGTGGAGTCGATTGCGCCGGAAGTACGCGGCATCCTTGCGTCGATCGGCATCATCAAGGGCGTGCCCTTCAACCCGGATGCCGCTACGAAGGAAGCTCTGACCAAGGCCGTGGAAACCGCGCCGAAGATGATTTACGCGTGGCGTCTCGCTGGCCGGGCTGATGGCAGGGACCGCTACTACACTGACCGGCGTTACGTCAACGCATGGGCCGGTACCGACGCCGCTTGGTTCCAAAGCAGCTATCTCGACGTGAACCAGCGCGCGTCCTTCTTCCAGGTCGCCTATTCCTCTGCGCCGGCCATGGTGATGGACACGATCAACGCGGGCTCGAAATATCCCAGCACGATGTGGGACAAGGACGGCGACCTGCTCGATGGAAGCAAGTCCTACAAGCTGCATCTTCCGCCTGGCATTCCGGCGAAGGCTTTCTGGGCGGTAACGATCTATAATCCGGCCGACGGCACGATGCCGCAGACCAGCCAGCCGTTCCCGTCGCGCAACCAGATGGACAAGGTGCCGCCGAACGCGGACGGCTCGATTGACCTCTATTTCAGCCCGACCAAGATGGAAGGCGTGGACGAGAAGAACTGGATCCAGACGCTGAACGGTCGCGCCTTCCTCGTCACCATCCGTCTCTACGGGACCGGCACAGAGTTCTACGACCAAACGTGGAAGCCAGACGACGTAGTGAAGCTGAACTAAAACTCAGAAGGGATGTGGCATGGCAAATGATGTCACCATCACTCGCTTCGCCGGCGGCCTCGTACGCAGCGGGGTCGGATTATTCGTCGTCGGTTTGACGACCGGACTCGGTCTGGTCCTGCACTATTTCTACGTGACGCCATTCGACGTGTGTTCTGGGTCATTTGCGACCATGGCAATCACCGAGGTCTGGCCCTGGGCGCTGCCGCTGCTCGCCACAGAAGGATTTGGGTTGGCGCTTGCCGCGCTGGGGTTTGGTTTGATCCCGCTGGCCCGACATGGCGTGGGTTCCGTCGTTCTCTCTCATGACAGGAATGTGCCATGACGCAACTTGAAGTCGGCGGGCGGTTCATTCGTCAAGGATTTTGGCTGTTGCTATTCGGCTTCCTGATGAGTTTTGGCATGGTGCTTCATTATGTCGTAGGCGCTCGTTACGAAACCGGCCCGGAGTTCCTGAAAAATGTCACGCTCTGGTACGCGTGCCCGTGGACGCTGTCGACAGCCGTGGTAATCGGCGGTGCGCTTGGCATGATCGCTATCGGCACGGTGTACGCCATGCTCGGAAAGATGATTTCCGGTGCCCGCGTCGAGGGCTTGGAGACGACCGCGCTGACGCTGTGTACTCTCTCACTAATAGCCATCTTTCTCACCGGGTATGCTGGATACTTCGTGATCGATCGCGTTTGGCCGGCCTTCTACTATGCACCCGTCACAGACGGAAAGAACGTGTGGCTGTTGATGCAACTCGCCTGCATGGTGGCTTACGCGGTTGGGGTTTTTCTTGCATTCAACGGCATCCGACGCACGAGCCATGCGATGGCATAATCGAGGCACGCAATCGAAGGAGGGTGATGTTGGTTCAAAATTGTATGCTGACTTGGCACCGCCCCTGAGCGATCTGACAGGACTCAATGAGCCGAAAGCGCGTTTCCGCCGCCTGAATTTGAAAGTCCAGAAGCAGAGCGATCAGGAGCTCCTGCCTTGGTCAATGGCAGATTGGGGAGATCATGCTGAGCATCAGGTCTTTGGCGGTCTTGGCACTTGCCGTTTCGGCATGTGCCCGCCATCCAGAGGGCGTACTGGTGCCAGTGGCCGACACAGCACCTTCGACAAGCCGGGTCGAAATGCTGGTTGTCACGACGCGCCAGCGCTCGCAGAACCCCGGCGAGATGTTCTCCGGTGAGCGGGGCCAACTGGCGTTTGCCGACTTCACCGTCTCCATTCCTGAAAACCGCAAGGAGGGCGAGGTCAATTGGCCGAAGAGGTTGCCCCCCGATCCCGCTACGGATTTCGCGACTCTGAACGCGGAGGTGATTGACAGGGAAACGGTCATCCGTCGGCTGAACCAGGCCGCAATAAAAAGCCCGGATCGCAGCGTACTGGTATTCATCCATGGCTTTAACAATCGATTCGAGGATTCGGTCTATCGCTTTGCTCAACTCGTCCATGACTCCGACACGCACAGCGTGCCGATCCTGGTGACATGGCCGTCACGAGGACACCTTCTGGCCTATGGATATGATCGCGAGAGTACTAACTACACACGCAACGCGCTTGAGAACCTCTTTCAATTCCTGGCGCGCGACAAGGACGTCAAAGAAGTGTCGATCCTTGCCCATTCGATGGGCAACTGGCTGGCGTTGGAATCGCTGCGTCAGATGGCGATCCGCAATGATGGGCTGCCAGCCAAATTCAAGAACATCATGCTTGCTGCTCCCGATGTAGATGTCGATGTTTTCCAGTCGCAAATCGCGGACATGGGTCAGCCACACCCGCTATTTACGATGTTCGTGTCGCGCGACGATCGTGCGCTGGCGGTGTCGCGGCGCGTTTGGGGCGATATCCCGCGCCTAGGATCGATCGATCCGGAACAACCTCCCTACAATTTCGAGCTTACGGAAGACGAGATCACGGTGATCGATTTGACCAAAGTCAAGGCTGGAGACCGCCTGCACCATGACAAGTTCGCAACTTCCCCTGAGATCGTGCAACTTATCGGCGGTCGGATATCGGAGGGACAGATGCTGACCGACAACAGGGTGGGGCTTGGAGAGCACATCATCACCGGAACGGCTGGCGCTGCGGCTACTGTGGGTGGCGCAGCCGGAATTGTCGTTGCAACTCCCGTTGCCGCTGTTGACCAGGACACAAGAGCCCATCTTCACCACCATGTGCGCGCGCTCGGGAGACCCGGCCCCCGTTGGCCTGATATGAACTGCGTCGAACCTCGTACGACGGCGAACACATGCGCAGTGCAACGCAGCCGCGGCACGGTTTCTAGTCGCTAGCTATTTTGTTCAGGTATTGCTGGGGCGATCCGTCGTATTCCAGCTGACGGGGCGGCTAATTCGATCAGAACTGAAACTTGGCGCCTATGACTGGCCCCTGCATTGAGACGTCCCACACAAATCCATCGTCGTCATAGTCTACGGCAAGGTAGCGGTAGCCAGCCTCCAGCGCGAACGAGTCGTTGACCTTGTATTCAAGCGTGGCCTCAACCTGCCAATCGATGTCAGCACCGACGCCGAAGCCACCGACATCGGCCTCGGCGTGAAGCCCGAAGCCACTGCCGAGATCAAAGCTGCCAGCCAATCCAATCAGCGGATCGACCCAGGTCTTGCTGCCACTGGCCTCTCGCGTTTGGAACGGGCCAGTAACGGTCAAATCCGTATCCAAGTACCAGAGCCGTCCGCCTGCCAGAACATCCAAGGTCGCGGTACCATTGTCGACGACCCGATAGGAGCCGCCGAAGGTCCACAGTATCACGTCCAGATCTGCCTCTGCCGAAAACAGTCCGAACGGGCCTGTTCCTTCGGCCTTTAGTCCGAGGTAGATGAACTCGGTGAAAACAGCGTAACGGTCATAGCGTGCCTCGCCGTCAATCATGACAGGAGGCGGCCACCAATCGAGGTGGTCCCAAATCTGATCGAAATCGACGTCGACATTCGCCGGTCCAAGGCCGCGGACGCCGACACGGCCGTCGAGGCTTGCCGCCCAGAAAAACGGCTCTACCGTGAAGGTCCACTCAGGCGGGATTTCAGGAGCCGGCGTCTGGACATCCGCAGCGATCGTCGGTGTCGCAACCAGCACCGCCGCCAGTCCTGCCCATGCCGCTCGGACGATTCCCATATCATGTCCCCTCGAAATCTTGCTGCCAAGTGTACGGCCATCCCCGCAATTTCGCCATTGTAGCACGCCAGTTCCAGGGCTTCTTTGTCCGAACTGTTGCCCCGCGGCCACTATTCCCACAGGGTTGGGGGGAGAGGCGGCAGGGTCTACACATCACACCTCGAGTTCAAGACAGTCGAAGCTCAGTAGGGATCGGAGAAAGTGTCGCAATCCCCGAATTTTCCACCGTATAACCCTCGCCGGAGCCATCTGACCCGCTGGTCCGATGTGCCATGTGCAAAGGTCTCCGGTCCCATCTCGCCTAATTCCTTCAACTTCGACTGCAAGGCATCATCGCCGAGTCGCCGCGCCGCATTTTGCGCCTGTTCAAGAAACGTTTTTGGAAGGGGCTTATTGTAAGCCATGTAGTATCCCCACATGCCCGCGAAGCAGTCTGCCTGCAATTCAACCCGAACTGCGAACTTTCGGGCGCCTTCACGACCCACTTGCTCCCGCAGCTGCTTGAAGTCTGGCAGGATACCCATCTCATTTTGGACGTGATGGCTAACTTCGTGAGCAATCATAAATGCTGGGGCAAAACTTCGCGACGCACCCAGAAATTCGGAGAACCCCTTAAAGAAACCTGTGTCGATATAGAGCTTACGCTCACTTGCACAGTAGAACAAACCATGTGCAGTCGAGATTATACCGCACCAAGTATATACTTTGTTCCGGAACATACTCAAGATTGGTCGCTTGTAAGTCAAACCGTTCTCTTGGAATATTTTAGTCCAGAAACCTCCTAAATCCGCGAGCGTTGACACAATTAGCTGCTGTATTTGATCGTCATCCGAGACATCACCACGTCTTGCGTCAGCAACGGGTTCGACAATCCCAGCCGCCATTAACCCGGGAGATTTCAAGGCAATATATACCAAAGCAGGCAGGAGCAGGTTGAAGAACATCTTTAGCCTGTTTGTCGAGACAGCACCTATTTCGCGTTTTCTATTCAGCCTGACTTGGCGCTGCGGCGCTTATTTCCAACTATGGGCCCCCACGAGACGAACTTCCGGACTCCCCGATGTCGTCAGACGCGGTATTGTTAGAGGCACGTGCGCAGGTTATCCCGACAGCGCACATGAATCTACCATTGCCGAACCGAAGCAGGTCCAGACAACGGCGAGTCGACGACAGGAATCACCGGCTTGGCCCAGTCACCTATTGCGCCCATGAATGCGCTAAGAAGGATTTGGATGACACGATGAACGACCTTTCAGCTCCCAACCCGATTTTTGAAATTGTTCTCGGCACGTTGATCATGATTGTAATCACCTTCGTACACGGCCTCGGCCTTCGCGCAGTCAACCAGCGCTTCAGCAAGTCCTGGATCCATATGAACGAGACCACGCCGCATGGCGTCTGATCGGACCAATCATAGCGATGTTGGGCTTGTTTACATTCGGTTGGACAGGTAGCGTTCTGGTGACCATCATGAGCGAAGTCGGCAAGCTCGACAGAATGGTACGATGGACCGCGCGGAGCTCTGAGGCGGTCACTACCGAACCAAAAGTCAGCCTGGCAAATCCTGGTCAAAATGGACTATCAGTGCCGGCTACACGCGACGTGCGCGATCTTCGTGCCCTCCTCCCTGCTTCGTGCGATATCGCGCACGCGTCGCTCGAGCGCCCAGAATTGTTCCGCTTGCTTGCGGATTGTAGTCGGCCGAGGTGCTGAATTCTAAAAGTCCAAATCACGAGGCGCCAGCACGACCTCTATTTCGTCGCGTTCGATCTGCTGCATCTCAACGGCCACGACTTGCGCGACATGGTCCTAGAGGATCGGCGGGAAATACTGGCCGGCCTTATAGGGTCCGACAGCCGCATCCAGTTCAGTGAGACGATGCCGGGCGAGGCTGATGCGATCTATCATCTGATCGACACGGCCGGCCTGGAGGGGATGGTGTCAAAGCGTCGAGACAGCAAGTATCGCAGCGGCCCTTCGACCAACTGGCTGAAGACAAAATGCTACACCGTCGGGGAATTTGAACTGCTCGGCGTCGAGCGCGAGGCCGGCAAGCCTGCCTTTGCCCTGATGGCCGAGCGAGGCACCGGGCGCTATGTCGGCTCGGCCTTCATCACCTTAAACCGGGAAATGCGCGAACGGCTCTGGCAGCGCGTCCAGGAGCACGCAGGGACGGCGCCAAAAGGCATGAAGCGGCCGGCGACGCAGTGGGTCAAACCGGGGATTAAAGCCCGCGTGAAGCATTTAAGGGGCGAGGAAGATCTTCGGCACGCCTCACTACAGGATTTCTGGGATGAGGATTGAAGACGACGATGTTTGTCTCCCTCTATTCATGGCCCATACGCCACTCCATCCGGCCCCACGCATACCCACGGCTGCTGAACGCCTCCGATCTGGAGGTCCCCCTGGGTGTAGCACTCGGTCCGCGATCCTCGAATGTTATCCAGCACGAGGATGCAGACGATGAGAATGGCCGCGACGACTAGCGTCTTCATGTCGACGCCTCATCCAAAGAAGTAGTGCTCGCCGCCACCGAGGTCGAGGAGGCCAGCTGGACCCCACTTGTCGTCGCTCTTGGGGTCTGCTTGTCCATGAGGAGGCGGGCGTAGTCGGCTGGCTCGATGCCCGGTGGCAGGTCGATCATGGTGCCCCCGCTTGATGTGATAGAGCAAATTTTGATGCCGGCTATACCACAAAATGTTAGAAGCTGCTAATGTTCAGGTGCCCTGGATGGGGCCGCGGCGTAGTTCGAGGGTGGGTCAGCGAACGCCTCATGTCCGCTATGACGCCGGGCCAGATAGCCGGGCGGCATCGCTGAAGACTCGAGACGCTATCAGCGAGGCCGAGAAGCGAGGGTCGGCAAGCTTCCTCGCTCTCCAACCCGCTTGCCAGCGACATCAAATTTTAGGAATATAATCTCCATTGCGGCGAACCCCTTTTACGGAGATCGCCATGCCTCAAAAAACCCTCGCCGACACCCTGGCCGCCCGCGAAACCATCTATGTCAATTGTGCGCACCCGATGTGCTGCAAATCGACGAAGCTCGACATCCAGGCGCTGACTGACAGGCTCGGCCGTGACCACGGCTCGATGCATGACGACCTGGTCGGGCTCTTTATCTGCTAAATTGCAAGGCTGCCGGCGTGACCGCCGGCAGGTGTTCTTCACATGCATTCCTGACTACGAAGGCCAGCAGCGGGCGCGCAATCGCGACTGGAAGCCAACTTTCGAACGAAGGGGCTGAACGTGGCCGGCGCCTGTTTGGGGGGCGGGGGTAAGATCGCCTGACGGCGCCGGCCGGGCGGATTGGGATCCGCAGATGGAACCCTACCGAACTTGGCGATTCACGTAAATTCCGTGATCGCGGAAGACCCTACGCGCTGCCGTTTCCCGCGCCATTCCATGAGTCTGGAGCGGGCGATATTTTAGTCAAGAGATTGCTAATATGCGTGGCCGCTTCATCCAATCGATGGACGAAAACCATCAAGGGCCGGTGCTAATTTGATGCATGTCACGACCTTACTTGCGCCCGAGCCACCTCGCTATCGCTATCCTCGCGATCAGCGTCAGCTATGCCGAAGCCGCGGACCGTAAGGTCGAAACCGCGACTCTCGGTACGTACGACAATTCGAAGAACCTGCCGGCTTGCACCGCGTCAAACTCACTCTTCGAAGTGCTAAATAATTGGAATCGTCGCCCATGAGACTCGCGACCCTAGACCTTGAAACTGCGAGATACGGTGACGTTTATCGCGCCGTAAGGCTCACGCGGCTAAGGCAGCAAGTGATCCGGCACATCAAGCGCACTGACGCCTCGGCTCAAAAAGTCGAGCAAGCGCTGGCTAGGTTGGCCGAAGCAAACGCCCCCATGGACCAGCTCGCGCGGCATCAGTAGGGCCACGCTCATGCACCCCTCCGCATCGGCACGATGTGCGGCGGGTTGTTCGATTGCTGCATGTGGCATTCCTCCACATTCGTTTCGCGTCGCATGCGGTCGGCGTGCTTGAGGGTGTAGGCCACTGCTGCGACGCTCCCTACATCTCGTTGTTTTCGATGATCCCGGCTTCGCCGTCGGGCAGGTGAGAAGCTTATTTCCCAAGACGGCTCAGAACTATAGCAAGGTAGCCTTTGTCTCGATCCTTCCGATCTTGCAATTCTGCGAGGTCGGAACGTAGCGCTTCCTCACCCTCGATATCGGTGATGCCATAGTCTTGTTGCGCATCGAGCCACCATTGAGTTTGCTTAATGAGCTTTTCAGTACCCTTAATTCGCTCTTGTAGCGATTCAGCATACCTTTCGAGCCCCTCGGTCAACGCCCCCTCCTGAATAAATGAGTCTGCCAGCAAATCACCATCGCGGCGCCAGCACAAGCGCCCGCCAGGACTCGCGAGCCGCTTCCCTGCTGTAGGACGGCCGCCAGCCGAAACGCTCGCTGGAGAGGCTCTGTACTGCGCTGCACTGAGGACGGAGTACTTCAGGCTAGATTTGTCCAGAAAAGTATCGCCTGACACGCGAAGCCCACACAGGCCGATATGCCGCCAGCGGCGTTCCACCGGCCGGCGCGCTGCAGTTCTCCGATGAAAGTGTTAAGATTATTGGGGACGCGGATCGATGCCGCAACAAGCCAAAAAGCTGCAGCGAGGCCGGTCGAGAAAAGTCCGATCAGATTAATCCACAACGTCATGATCTTCTCAGCCTCACCCCGGCGCCGCCGCCATTCTCGGCGATGAACTCTACGCCGGCGGATTCGAGGGCGCGCTCGATCGCCGCCAATGTGCTCACCCGCGGGTCAGTTACCCCACGCTCGACGTTCTTCGGCGCGATTAACGTTCTCTGCGATTTCCAAAAACTGAGTGTCGATCGCGTCTTTAGTAGCCGCCACCGCCAGTACCGCCGGCACTGCCACTACTGCCCCCGCTCGATGTAGACGCGGTTGCCGGTGCGGGTGGAGCCTCGCCGCGTGGTGCTGTCATGCAGGCAGTCAAAAGTAATACCGAAAACAGGATGAAGAGGCGCATATCGATAACCTCCTTTGGTAGGGTGTTCCCTATCGACAACGTCTCAGGTCCATCATTATTCCGCGAAGTTTGATCGGAATGCCCGCTGCCTCACGGTGGCGGGCTTTTTCTCTGGTTCACTTAGAGCCGGTGCGAAGTACAGTGTATGACGAGGTTGTCACCGCGCCGGAACCATTACCACGCGTGACGCGCACTGTAGCAGGTCCGCTCTTTGCAGGGGCGGCGGTCGCGGTCGAGGCTACTGTCTCGATCACGTCCGTCGCCCTGGCGTAGAATAGCTCGCCATTCGGCGAGACGCCCCATCCTGCGATATCATCCTCATCTCTGATCGCCTGGCAACGTCCAACCGTTTTTTGACCAGCGTGCGGAGGAACTCTCGATATCTGATCAGCCAGCGCTTCTTCGCATTTGGACGTGGTCGAAAAGATCGTGGGCTTTGAGGCAGGCGCTCGGCATAGCATCAAATCGGGACTGCACGACAACAGCACCATAATGGCAGACGTTACCGTATCCATCGCCCTTCGCCTCCGCGATGTAATATAGCTTCAATGCTGAGACTGCGGAATGGTCAAACGTTCGAGCCCGCTGCCTCACGGTGGCGGGCTTTTTGCTGGGGCGGACAGTCCGGCGCGATTAAGGTTCTCTGCGATTTTCCAAAACTGAGTCGATCGCGTCTTTAGTAGCCGCCACCGCCAGAACCGCCGGCACTGCCACTGCTCCCGCTCGATGAAGACGCGGTTGGCCGTGCGGGTGGAGCCTCGCCGCGTGGGGCTGTCATGCAGGCAGTCAAAAGTAATACCGAAAACAGGATGAAAAGGCGCATATCGATTCTCCCTATGGTAGGTAGAGTGTTCTCTATCGACAACGTCTCAGGTCCATCATTACTCCTCGAAGTTTGATCGGAAGACCCGCCGGTTGCTGGCTCCGCTAGCACAGCGTTTCGCACCGGGTCCCGTCGCCATCGCGATCCAGCTTGGAAATGTGCGGAACCGTACGAAGCGGATTGCACGCAACCAACGCGGTGGCCGGGCATTAATTTAGCAAAGCATCAAATAGGAAAGCATCGGGAGGAAGACCATGCTGCACCTTAACATGCCCGGCGAATTTGAGGTCGGCGATGAGGTTGCGCTAGCAGGTACCGTCATCACCATTCTCCCTAGCGGCCGAGCCAGAGTGAGCATTCCATCCTATGACCATCCTTACACGCTAGAGCCGCCACCCAAAGCCCGGGCCGGCGACCGAGTAGTTCTTGTTGGGGACGTCACCCGCATCGATCGCGGAGCGGAGAAACTCACCGTGCGGATTGACTGCGGCGGCGTGATTACGGTCGACAGGTCGGCAATCACTCGGCTGAGAAAGCATCGCCGGGCTTCAGCCGGTTGAACGCTACGGCAACACCACGGCTGCGCTCGTCGGGCATACGGTGACGTTGCTCTTCCTCGCCGTAGGCGTGCCCCATGGCCCAAGGTTTTTACCTGCCGGCCAGCTAAGTCGTTGAAACCCTTGGTACGCCCAAGGGGAATCGAACCCCTGTTCCCGCCGTGAGAGGGCGCTGGGCGATACTGAAATTCGTCCAAAGCCATCCTGTCACGCCAATCGCGGCAATCATCAGATCAGGCCAATAGCGAAACCCGATTCTGTAGATATGCTGTAGATCAGCCGTTATCCGGAGATTTTCAGGATGGGGTAAGTCATTGAAAATGTTGGCTCCCCGGGCCGGATTCGAACCAGCGACCAACCGGTTAACAGCCGGTTGCTCTACCACTGAGCTACCGGGGAACAGAGGCTCTCATGTGAGTGGCGCAGCCTATAGCAAACCCGTTTCGGCTTTGCAAAGCAGCATTTCGTATTTTTCGACGCTTTTTCCCGCCACGATTTCTCGCAATCATGTGCGCGCGTCCTCATATGAGCCGTCTGGCGGGGTGCGCGGAACCGAAAACGCGGTTGCGGCTTTCGTCAGCTGGTGCTTTTACTTTGCACGAACGGATCACCGACCAGACATGAGCGCAGCGAGCCACAACCATCCACCGGCACGGAAAATATTGGTCTTCGGCCGTCAGTTCACCATGCCGCGTTCGCGCGGCCTCAGGATTGCGATCGGCGTCGTGCTGATCTTCGGCGGCATTCTCGGCTTCCTGCCGATCCTGGGGTTCTGGATGATTCCGATCGGATTGCTGGTGCTCTCCTACGAGTTTGCCTTGGTGCGCCGCCACCGGCGCCGGCTTGTCGTGTGGTGGGAGCGGCGGCGGCGGCCGAACTGACGGGTTTGTACCGCAGGGGCAAGCTTCTGTGAGGGGGCGTCTTTCCGGCTCGACTAAATCTGGCCAATGCCCGGAGCGCTTTTCCGGCCCTCGCAGCTCTCCTTCAGAATGGCGGACCTTCTGCTTACGCTACGTAAAGTCCAGGTCCCGGGCTTCCCTTTGCGATACTCCGTACTTAACAATTAACTAATATCTTAATTGCAGGATGCGTATCGACGATTCGATGCGTGGCATCATGGCCAAGGGGAAACCGTCCGGAATGCACCATGGCCGCTTGACGGCATTTTCGCCGCAACCTATTGGAACCGGGTGGAACGCCGGGAGCAATGAGGCCTCGTGGCGGAGTGGTTACGCAGAGGACTGCAAATCCTTGCACCCCGGTTCGATTCCGGGCGAGGCCTCCAAATGCCCAAGCTCCCGCGCACCAGCGCCAGGGGGCTTGAATTCCGGTCGAATGAGCCGCGGTCTTGGCGCGGCAAGCAGATTGGTTTTGGGCGGATTGGTTGGAACATGAGCGCTGATTTTGCCGAACGTCGGGTGAAAATGGTCGATGGCCAGATCCGCACCACCGACGTGACCAGCGCGCCGCTGCTCGAGGCGATGCTTGTCGTGCCGCGCGAGGCCTTTGTCGCCCCCGGCCAGCGCGATCTGGCCTATATCGACGAGGACATCCGCATCGCCAATGCAGCGGACGGCCCACGCTATCTCATGGAGCCTTCGCCGCTGGCCAAGCTGATGCAACTGGCCGAGATCGGCCCTGGCGATTCGGCGCTCGATGTCGGCTGCGGCACCGGCTATGCGGCGGCGATCCTGTCGCGGCTGGCAAAGTCGGTCGTCGCCCTGGAAAGCGATCCGGCATTGGTCGAGACCGCCATGTCGACGCTTTCGGCGCTGGGCTGCGACAATGTCAGCGTGGTCAAGGGGTCGCTGCCGGAAGGCCATGCCGCGGGAGCACCCTACGACGTCATTTTCATCGGCGGCAGTGTGGAGAAGGTGCCGGAATCGCTGCTCGACCAGCTTGCGGAAGGCGGCCGGCTCGTCGCCGTCGAAGGGCAGGGGAATTCGGGTGTGGCCCGATTGTTTTTGAAAACAAGGGGGGTTGTAACCGGAAGAGGCGCATTTAATGCGGCAATTAAGCCACTACCGGGATTTGAACGTGCTCATGCGTTTGAATTCTGAGCAATTTTGGCTTGCGGCAAAGGCGTTGTCATGTTCGCTTGCGCTTGAACAATCGTTGCTGATCCGCATAACCGGGGTGTTCTTTTGGGGGCTGACAGCAGGGGACCTGAAACACACCGCGCCGGCTGCTCGAATGGGAGAAGCCGGCGCGGTGTGGTTCCCATGCAAAACGAATGAGGGAATAACGTGCCGTCTTTACGCAAGAGCCTTTTTGCCGCCGTCCTCTTCTCGGCGACCGCGCTTTCTCCGCTGGCCGCCTCGGCGGAAACCATTCTCGGTGCACTTTCAAAAGCCTACCAGAACAATTCCGAGCTCAATTCGGCTCGTGCCGGCGTCCGCGTCACCGATGAGAGCGTTGCCATCGCCAAGTCCGGCTGGCGCCCGACCATCACCGGTTCTGCCGACATCGACTACTCCAGCGAAAATTTCAATGCCCGCGGCAATGTACCCGGCGCGAACCGAAGCACGCGTTTGACCACCGGCAACTTCGGCGTCCAGATCGACCAGACCCTGTTCGACGGCTTTCAGACCAGGAACAACGTCGCTGCAGCCGAATCCCAGGTCCGCGCCTCGTTCGAGAGCCTGCGCAACACCGAAGAGAACACTCTGTTCAACGCGGCAAGCGCCTACATGGACGTGATTCGCGACCGCCAAGTGGCGGTGCTGACGGAGCAGAACCTGCAGTTCCTGACCGAGCAGGCGCGCGCCGCGCGCTCGCGCTTCGAAGTCGGCGAGGGCACCCGCACCGACGTAGCACAGGCCGATGCCGAGCGCTCCTCCGCTGTGGCGGAACTGGCCGCCGCCCGCGCGCAGGCGCTGGCAAGCGCTGCGACCTATCGCCAGATCGTCGGCGATGAGCCAGGCAGGCTCAGGGCCGCTTCGCCGCTGTCGAAGCTGTTGCCGTCGAACCTCGATGCGGCGATCGCGATTGCAGCCAGCGAGCACCCGGCCATCCTCTCCACCCAGCATCTGGTCGACGCGGCGGCGTTTTCGGTGAAATCGGCCGAAGGCGCGCTGCTGCCGCAGCTTTCGGCTTCCGCCGGCGTTTCCAGCGCCTATCGCAGGGAGAGTCCGGGCGTCGATCTCGGGACGGGGCAGGATGGCACAACCAATTCGGCCAGCATTGGTGCCACCTTGACTATACCGATCTATTCGGGCGGGCGGACGTCGGCGATAGTGCGCCAGAACAAGGAATCGCTCAGCCAGGCCCGGATCGAGGTCGATGTAAGCCGCGACACCGTGCGGCAAGCCGTGACCTCGGCGTGGACGCAATATATCGCCGCCCAGCAAACCGTGGTGGCCAACAGGCAGGTGATCGCCGCCGCGCAGCTTGCCTTGAGCGGGGTCATCGAGGAGCGCAATGTCGGCCAGCGCACCACGCTCGACGTTCTCAACGCCCAGGCCACCCTCATCACCGCCAAGATCAACCAGGCCAGTTCCGAACGCGATTTGGTGGTGGCGAGCTATGCCATCCTCTCGGCGATCGGTCGTCTATCGGTCGAGCGTCTCGCCCTTCAGGTGACGAAATACAGACCCGAAGAGCATTACAATGCGGTTAAGGACAAGTGGATCGGCCTGCGCACCCCGGACGGCCGCTGATCGCGCCAGCAGTTTCAAATCCCGTCCAGTTTCAAGGCATTAGAGCCCGCGCGTTCGAAGGAATGCGCGGGCTCTAATCTGTTGAAATCCAATACACCCTCAGATTGGGGATTCTCGTAAGGCGATCCGTCGGTTACGCTATTGCCATGATTCGAATCCGGCTTTGGCCGGACAGGGAATCTACAACGAGTCACAAGGGCGGCGGATGTGACGATGGCGACGGCAAGCAGCGTACAGCGCGAACCTTCCATGGAAGAGATACTGGCTTCCATCAGGAGGATCATCGAGGACAACGATACCGGCCGCAAGCAGCCGGACGAAGCGGACGACCTGCTGCAGGATTTGACGTCGGTTGCAGTGCCGGCACCGGCGGCAGGGGGGGCGCCACCGGCGGCAGGCGGGGCGCCGGCGGCGGCAGGCGGAGCGCCGCCGGAGGCAGGCGGAGCGCCGCCGGAGGCAGGCGGAGCGCCGCCGGAGGTGAGCGCGTTTCGCGCCGAATTGCGTTCAGGATTGGATGCCAGGGGGCCGGTCACGCTGACCGAGGTGCAGGCGCAACCGTCGGCCGTCGAGCCCGTCATCGCACGCATGGAGCCGCCGGTGCGTTCCGATCCGGCTCCGGTCAAAGCGCTCGTGACGCTTGCTGGTGCCAGGGTCGCTGCCGAGCCGGCCCCGGCCGCCAAGCCTGAGCCGGATGCGCCTGCGACGGCAAGGGTTGCGGAGACGACCGACAGCATCGTTGCCGATTGGCGGCGTGAGATCGCCGCCGTCGGCGAAGCGAAGACCGCGGCCAAGCCGGACAGGGCCCCAGACAGGGCTGAGGTACGACGGACGCCGGACGCGGAATCGAAGCCCGAGGTTTTCGAGGACGCGGCCGAACCTGCTTTCGAGCCGGCCCCGCCGCGAAGCGGGTTGACGCGCCCGGCGACAAGCGAGGCACCGTCTAATCGTCCGGCGATCCTTTCCGAACATACAGGCCGGCAGGTCGCCGCCGCCTTCGGCGAGCTTTCCGATGCGTTCGCCAGCCGCAGCAAGAAAACCTTCGACGAGATTGCCGAGGAGATGCTGAGGCCGATGCTGCAGGACTGGCTGGACAACAATCTGCCGACGCTGGTCGAGCGGCTGGTGCGCGAGGAAATCGAACGCGTGGCGCGCGGCGCGCAGTAATAATTCCGACGGTCGACGGATGAACCCCGCCGCTGCGGGCGGTGTCTTCGTTGATGCGCGATGCAATGCCTACGGCCTCGGCAGTGGCATTGCCTGTGATCTTGCCCGATCTATCTGTATGGCAGGCGAGCCCGCTCGCCTGCCGCTTCGCGGTTGACTTGGCCAAAACCTTCCGATTTACACCGGACCAGCAAAAACCCGACAGCTCGGACCATTTCCCTATGCTCGAAAAAACCTACGACGCCAAAATCGTCGAGCCGAAGATCGCCAAAATCTGGGAGGAAGCCGACGCGTTTCGTGCCGGCGCAGGCGCCGAGGAGGGGGCGGAAGCCTTCACCATCGTTATCCCGCCGCCGAACGTCACCGGTTCGCTGCATATGGGCCATGCGCTCAACAACACGCTGCAGGACATTCTGGTGCGCTTCGAGCGCATGCGCGGCAAGAACGTGCTGTGGCAGCCCGGCATGGACCATGCCGGCATAGCCACGCAAATGGTGGTCGAGCGTCAGCTCATGGAGAAGCAGATCCACCGCCGCGACCTGACGCGCGATGAGTTCATCGAGAAAGTCTGGGAGTGGAAAACCGAATCCGGCGGCGCGATCCTCAACCAGTTGAAGCGGCTGGGAGCCTCCGCCGACTGGAGCCGGGAGCGTTTCACCATGGACGAGGGCCTGTCCAAGGCGGTGCTCGAAGTGTTCGTCACGCTCTACAAGGAAGGCCTGATCTACAAGGACAAGCGCCTTGTGAACTGGGACCCGAAGCTCTTGACAGCGATTTCCGACCTCGAGGTCGAACAGCAGGAGGTCAACGGCAATCTCTGGCATTTCCGCTATCCCGTCGAGAGCGAGGTCTTCGATCCGGAAAATCCAAAAACCTTCATCACCGTAGCGACGACGCGTCCCGAAACGATGCTGGGCGATACGGCGGTGGCGGTGCATCCCGACGACGAGCGTTTCCGGCATCTGGTCGGCAAGAACCTCGTCCTGCCGATCGTCGGCCGCAAGATCCCGGTGGTGGCGGACCAATATTCCGATCCGGAAAAGGGCAGCGGCGCGGTCAAGATCACGCCGGCCCATGACTTCAACGACTTCGAGGTCGGCAGGCGCCACAAGCTGCCGGCGATCAATATCCTCACCGTCGAGGCGGCGGTCGCCCTCACGGACAATGACGACTTTCTCGCCGGACTGGAGGTGACGCCCGAACGCCAGGCCGTCTGGGATGAGCTCGACGGCCTCGATCGTTTCGTCGCGCGCAAAAAGATCGTCGAGCTGATGGAAGCGGGCGGTTTCCTCGAAAAGGTCGAGCCGCATCGCCATGCCGTGCCGCATGGCGATCGCGGCGGCGTGCCGATCGAACCGTTCCTGACCGAACAATGGTATGCGAACGCGGCGGAGCTCGCCAAACCGGCTATTCGTGCGGTGCGCGAGGGCCGTACCAATTTCGTGCCGAAAAACTGGGAAAAGACCTATTTCGACTGGATGGAGAACATCCAGCCCTGGTGCATTTCGCGCCAGCTCTGGTGGGGTCACCAGATCCCGGCCTGGTACGGGCCGGACGGACGCGTCTTCGTCGAGAAGACCGAGGAGGAGGCGCTCGCAGCCGCCGTCGAATATTATCTGGCGCTGGAAGGGCCATGGAAGGCCTGGGTCGAGGACAAGCTCGAAAACTTCAAGCCGGGCGAGATCCTGACCCGCGACGAGGATGTGCTCGACACATGGTTCTCGTCGGCGCTGTGGCCGTTCTCGACGCTTGGCTGGCCGGACCAGACGCCGGAGCTGAAGACCTACTACCAGACCGACGTGCTGGTGACCGGTTTCGACATCATCTTCTTCTGGGTCGCTCGCATGATGATGATGGGCCTGCATTTCATGGACGAGGAGCCGTTCCACACCGTCTATGTCCATGCGCTGGTGCGCGACAAGAACGGGCAAAAGATGTCGAAGTCGAAAGGCAACGTCATCGACCCGCTCGAACTCATCGACGAATACGGCGCCGATGCGCTGCGCTTCACGCTGACGGTGATGGCCGCGCAAGGGCGCGACGTGAAGCTCGATCCGGCCCGCATCGCCGGTTACCGCAACTTCGGCACCAAGCTGTGGAACGCGACGCGTTTTGCCGAGATGAACGACGTCGCGAGGAACGATGAGTTCTGGCTGAACGACGCCAAGCTGGCGGTCAACCGCTGGATCCTGACCGAACTGACGCGCGCCGCGCGCGAAATCACCGATGGCATCACCTCATACCGGTTCAACGAGGCGGCAGGTGCGGCCTACCGCTTCGTCTGGAACCTGTTCTGCGACTGGTACCTGGAACTGCTGAAGCCGGTGTTCACAGGCACGGACGAGGCTGCCAAGGCCGAAAGCCGGGCTTGTGTCGCCTTCGTGCTCGACGAGATCTATAAGCTGCTGCATCCGATGATGCCATTCATGACCGAAGAGCTGTGGGCCGAGACATCAGGCGAGGGCAAGGAACGGCCGTCGCTGCTTTGCCATGCCGCGTGGCCGTCGCCAGACTTCGAGGATGAGGCAGCGGCCGCCGACATCAACTGGCTGGTCGATCTCGTCTCCGGCATCCGCTCCGTACGCTCGGAAATGAACGTGCCGCCGGCTGCGATCGCGCCGCTGATGGTGATCGGCGCCAATACCGCAACCCACGAAAGGCTTGAGCGCCAGGCGTCGGCCATCAAGCGGCTGGCGCGGGTCGGCGACATCTCGCTGGTCGACGCGGCGCCCAAAGGCTCCGCCCAGATCGTGCTCAACGAGGCGACCATCTGCTTGCCGCTCGGCAGTCTGATCGACCTTACCGCCGAGGCGGCGCGGCTGCAGAAGGAGCTGGTCAAGGTGACCGAAGAGATCGCCCGCCTGCACAAGAAGCTGTCCAACGAGAAATTCGTCGCCAACGCGCCGGAAGATGTCGTGGAAGCCGAGCGCGAAAAACTCGCCGAATATCGCGAGGCGCAAGAAAAGCTTTCGGTGGCGCTGACGCGGGTGCGTGAAGCCGGTTGACCTATCTCTGGTGTTTGAGAATCAGATTTTCTGAGCATCGGATTGTCCCAAAACCGGGCGCCGCTTTGGGTCCGATGCTCTAGGTTCGCGAGTCTCCGAACCTGCTTTTCGGACGGGGTCCCTGCCACGAAAATAGGCATTCCGCAGCGTAAATCTTGACGTAAACGGAATGTTTTAGCCCTATTGTTGCCATAATGTAACAATGGGGTTCGTTCCCGCAAAACGGGCCGTTTTTGCGCCGTTCCATGCGAGTTTTCCGAGTTTTTTTCTCAATTTGCAGCCAAATGAGCCGTTTTCCCGCTCTGCGGTGAAGCTGCCACTTTGTCTAAAATGCGGTCGGCGAAGGCGTATATGTACGCGTCGAGAATTCGTTGTTGCGACGTTAACCTGAATTGGTTCTAGCTTCGTCCATTCGTATTCGGGGAGGAGAGTCATGAACAATTTGCGTCTGAAAGCGCTGCTGGGGGCGGGGTGCTTTTCGCTGTTGATTTCGGGCGTTGCGAACGCAGGCGGTTTCGACCGGGGCGGTGTCAACATCGATCAGTTGTTTGATGCCGCGCCATATTCGTTCGATGCCGGCGTCACCTATGTTTCGCCACAGCGCACACTGAAGAATGTGCAGCGCCTGGATGGCTCGGGAATGTCGTCTTCGTCAGTGGATGTCGACGGCGACTATGCGGTGCCGCGCATCGGTATCAAGGCCAACATTTTTGAACCAGTGGATTGCCTTGCGAGCTATACGGAACCGTATGGTGCGGAGGCAGACTTCGGAATGAACAACGCCTATTCGCCAACCGCGGTCGAATACTACGTCAAAACAAATGATTTCGGCCTTACCTGCTCCTACAAGATAAACGTCGGCAAGGGCTCCCTGCGGTTCATCGGCGGCGTCTCCTACCAGGAGGTCGATGCGTTTCTGTCGCGCCAGACCTTGCTGGCCTTCGGCAATACCGGCCTCGGAAAATTCAAGCTTTCCGACGAGGCATGGGGTTGGCGCGTGGGCGCCGCTTATGAAATTCCCGAAATCGCCTTGCGCGCAAGCTTGATGTACTCTTCGAGCTACAAATATGACGGACTGTCGGGAACCGTCGACACGACCGGATTTGCAGGTGGGCCGCTAGGAAATGTTACCGGAGTGTTCCCTGTCTCCGCCTCGGCCGAGATACCCCAGGCCGTGGAATTCAAGCTGCAGAGCGGTATAGCGCCTGGCTGGTTGGCCTTTGGCTCGGTTCGCTGGCAGGAGTGGAGCAAGCTTGGCATTATTCCAATTAACGGCGTGATTAACCCGGTTTTCGGTACACCCTCGCCCGTTTCTTTCGATCTGCTTTATCGCGATGGCTGGACGGTTTCGGGCGGCATAGCTCACAAGTTCACCGACCAATTGTCTGGCGCGGTTTCGCTGACCTGGGACCGTGGAACCTCGACGACCTCCGGCTATCAGTCGGACACCTGGTCCGTGGCCAGCGGCATTTCTTATTCGCCGAACGATAAGATCGAGGTCAGACTTGGTGGTTCGATCGGTGTTCTGACCAGTGGGTCGTCGACCTTCACCGGTGTTGGCGACACGGCAAATGCCATCACCTACACGTACGACGACGATCTGCTCCTTGCCGGCTCAGCTTCGGTTAAGGTCAAGTTCTAAATACAAGTTTTCAATAGTAAAAAGCCGGGTCATGCCCGGCTTTTTTACTTGAGGGGGCTTCCCGGCAACCAAGCGGTGTTGCAACGACGCCGCTTCCCTCTGCCTCCCGCGATCGTGATGTTTTGGCAACAGTTTCTGAACAACCCTCGCGCCACAAGGGCGCCTGCCGACATTGCCTACTTCCCGCCATAAACCCGGCGCACCTCGAATTTGTCCCAGGGCATGTGCCAAAAGGCTCGGCAACGGGGCAGGTCGCACCGCTCGCGGCAAGGGAAGAGTATGAACGCCAGAGTCATCTCCAAGGCCAAGCTGCCCAGCCGCTATGTGACCGTCGGTCCGGCACGCGCGCCGCACCGCTCCTATCTCTATGCGATGGGATTGTCGGCGGCCGAGATCGCGCAGCCGCTGGTCGGTGTCGCGAGCTGCTGGAACGAGGCGGCACCGTGCAACATCTCGCTGATGCGTCAGGCGCAGGTGGTCAAAAAGGGCGTCGCCGCGGCTAACGGCACGCCCCGCGAATTCTGCACCATCACCGTCACGGACGGCATCGCCATGGGCCACCAAGGCATGAAATCGTCACTGGTGTCGCGCGAGGTCATTGCCGATTCGGTCGAACTCACCATGCGCGGCCATTGCTACGATGCGCTGGTCGGCCTTGCCGGTTGCGACAAGTCGCTGCCCGGCATGATGATGGCCATGGTGCGGCTCAACGTGCCGTCGATCTTCATCTATGGCGGCTCGATCCTGCCCGGTTCCTACAAGGGCCGCCAGATCACCGTGCAGGATGTGTTCGAGGCCGTCGGCCAGCACTCGGTCGGCACGATCGGCGACGCCGAACTCCTCGAAATCGAACAAGCCGCTTGTCCGTCGGCCGGCTCTTGCGGCGCCCAGTTCACCGCCAACACCATGGCCACCGTCGCCGAGGCCATCGGTCTGGCGCTGCCCTATTCCTGCGGGGCGCCGGCGCCCTATGAAATGCGCGACCGCTTCAATTTCGCCTCCGGCGAAAAGATCATGGAGCTGATCGCAAACAATATCCGCCCGCGCGACATCGTCACGCTGAAGGCGTTGGAGAATGCGGCGACCGTGGTTTCGGCCACCGGCGGCTCGACCAACGCAGCGCTGCATTTGCCGGCGATCGCGCATGAGGCGGGGATAAAGTTCGACCTCTTCGACGTCGCCAGGATCTTCGAGAAGACGCCCTACATCGCCGACCTGAAGCCGGGCGGCAAATATGTCGCCAAGGACATGTTCGAGGCCGGCGGCATTCCGCTTTTGATGAAGACGTTGCTCGACCACGGCTATCTGCATGGCGACTGCCTGACGGTGACCGGCCGCACTTTAGCCGAAAATATGGAGCACGTTGCGTGGAATGATAGCCAGGATGTGGTCCGTCCCGCCAACCGACCAATCACCCAAACGGGTGGCGTCGTGGGCTTGAAGGGAAACCTTGCCCCCGAAGGCGCGATCGTGAAGGTCGCGGGCATGTCGGAGCTGAAATTCTCTGGTCCGGCGCGCTGTTTCGATTCGGAAGAGGAATGTTTCCAGGCGGTTACGGATCGCAGCTACAGCGAAGGCGAGGTCCTCGTCATCCGCTACGAGGGACCGCGCGGCGGTCCGGGCATGCGCGAAATGCTTTCGACGACGGCTGCTCTCTACGGCCAGGGTATGGGCGGCAAGGTGGCTCTCATCACCGACGGACGTTTTTCGGGCGCGACACGCGGCTTCTGCATCGGCCATGTCGGGCCGGAAGCCGCCGTGGGTGGTCCGATCGGGCTGCTCAGGGATGGCGATTTGATCTCGATCGACGCGGTGGGCGGCACGATCGAGGTGGCGCTGTCCGACGCCGAACTGGCGGCCAGGGCGAAGGCATGGAAGGCGCGCGCGACCGACTATCAGTCGGGCGCGATCTGGAAGTATGCGCAAACGGTAGGGCCTGCCCGCGACGGCGCGGTCACCCATCCCGGTGGTGCGAAAGAAACACATTGTTATGCGGATATCTGAGTTGCTGAGGTTGTCTGTCTTTTCGGCACTGGTCGCGATCGCCACTTTTGGCGCGACCTTGGGCGCCGCGGGCCAGGCCATGGCCTTCGACGACAAGGTGTTCGACGACAAGACCGGCGTGAAGCCGCAGTCCAGCCCGTGGGCGGTGTTTCAGTTCGGCTTCTCCGCCTATAAGAACGGCCGCAAGGAGCAGGCCGCGGAGGCTTATAAGTACGCGGCCGAAAACGGCCAGATCGGCGCCACCTGGAAGCTTGCGCGTATGTATGCCGAGGGTGACGGCGTGGAGCGCGACGATTATGCGGCGTTCAAGTTCTTCAGCGAGATCGTCGACCAGGACGTCGAGCCCGGTTCGCCGGAAGAGAGCTATGTGTCGGACGCGCTCGTGGCGCTCGGCGATTATCTGAGGAAGGGCATCCCCGGCAGCCCCATCACAGAGAACGAGGTGGCGGCCCAGGAATATTACATGCGCGCCGCCGCCAATTACCGCAACCCGAATGCCCAGTTCGAGATGGGCCAGATCTTTCTGAATGGCAAGGGCGGCGTCAAGGCTAGCCTCAAGCAGGCCGGGCGGTGGTTCCAACTCGCTGCGGAAAAAGGGCATGCCGGCGCGCAGGCGACGCTCGGCCACCTGCTTTTCCAGAGCGGCAAGATCGTTCGGGGGCTGGCGATGATGACCGCGGCACTCGAGCGGGCCTCGCCTTCCGACCAGCCATGGATACGCGGCATGCAGGAAGAGGCGTTTGCCGCCGCGGGCGAGGCCGACCGCCGCACCGCGATTTCGCTGGCCGACGACATCCTCACAAAGGGCGGCGGCGACCGGTAGTCGCGAAGCCAGTCACAAAGCCAATAGTCAGGAAGAATGGGTATCTCGAAGTCGGACAGCCGAGATCAATTCTCGGTCGGTTTCGTCGGAACGAGGCCGGACTCCGGCGTTGAAATCGGCGTGGCCGACGGCGCCAGCGTGGTTCCCGGACAATCGTCCCGAATCTTTGTCCATGACGTGTTGTTGAGCACCATGTCGCAGCGGGCGAGATGGCTCCGGCCGGAAAGCGTCAGGCAGGCGACCTGGCCGATCTGGAATGACTTTCCGTTGGCCAGGCATTCAGGATCGGCAAAAGCCGGCGTCGCCGCGAGGGCGAGCGCGGCGGCACATAGGCAAATCGCAAACCTGATCGTCATTCTGAACCCCGGCCGAACCCGGACTGCAGCGGAGCCCCCGATTGTGGCGATATGACGGTCCATCAACCGGGAATCCGGCGGTCCGGACCTCGAAATGATCAGATCGGCGCAAAAGCCAGTTCGACGGCCACCGGCACATGGTCGGAGGGTTTTTCCCAGGCGCGCACGTGCTTTTCGATCGAGACCGAGGAAAAGCGGTTGGCGGCCTCGGGCGAGAGCAGCAAGTGATCGATGCGGATGCCGTTGTTCTTCTGCCAGGCGCCGGCCTGGTAGTCCCAGAAAGTAAAAATGTCCGGCGAGTCGGTGACCGCGCGCACGGCTTCGGTGAAGCCGAGGTTCTTCAGCCGGCGAAACGCCTGCCTGGTCTGCGGCTGGAACAGCGCATCGCTGAGCCAGTTCTCCGGGAATTTCGCATCGATGTATTCGGGGATGACATTGTAGTCGCCGGCCAACACCAGGGCCTCTTCGAGCGAGAGCCTTTCCTCGGCCCAGCGCTCCAGCCGCGCCATCCAGGACAGCTTGTAGGAGAACTTCTTCTCGTCATCGATCGGGTTGCCGTTCGGCAAGTAGAGCGAGGCAACGCGCAACGCGCCCTTGTCGGTCGAGAACACGCCCTCGATGAAACGCGCCTGATCGTCGGCATCGTCGCCCGGCAGGCCTCTGATAACCTCGTCGAAGCGCAGTTTCGACAGGATGGCGACGCCATTAAAACCCTTTTGGCCATAGATTTCGACGTTGTAGCCAAGCGCCTCGATCTCGGCGCGCGGAAACTGCTCGTCGACTGTCTTGATCTCCTGCAGGCAGGCGATATCAGGCGCGCTTTCCGTCAGCCAATGGGTCAAATTGCCAATGCGGGCCCGAACGCCGTTGATGTTCCAAGTGACGATTTTCATGATGGCCTCATTGCTGTTCCGGCGGAAGACGTTCGACGAGGCCGATCGTATTGCCTGCCGGGTCCTTTAGGAAGGCCATCCATTCGCTTTCCCCCGCCGGCCCGAACAGGCCTTCGGTATCGCGATGGACGAGCATCGGCGGCGCAGTGAAGGGGACACCGGCGGCTTTTGCCGAGGCGTGGAAATCGTCGAGGCCCGATATGTCGAGATAGACGGTGCCGGCCGGCAGGCCATCGGTGAACAGCAGCCGCACGTCGCCGGCCATGATGAAGGCGATGCCGGGCGGATCAAAGCGTGCGTGCACCGTCATGCCGAGCACATCATGCCAAAACACCAGCGTTGCATCGAGATCGCGCCCGGCTGAAAGCGCGACCTGACGGACCGCGCCGACCGGGCGCATGCTCATTCACTCCCGAAAGGTTGGGGTTCGGCATTTTCCGCGAGTATTTTCTCTATCATCCATCGCAGGTGCGATGCCTGCTCGCGCGTTGCATTCTCGTCCATCCAATCACAGCCGTTGGAAAGGTCTCCAAGCCAGTGCGGAAAATCATATTTGTCCTCAATCGGCGACACCATACGGCAGACCTGAAAGGGTTCCAGTTCGCCGTCAAGGTAAGTCCGAATGCGTCGAAGGAACAGCTTACGTGCTATTTCCTTGGCTTCATCGGACTTGTCGTTGAAATCGGGAAAACACCGCGTGATCAGCGACTTCAAATGGCCATGAGCTTTCGCAAGGTTAACGGCATCCCGCGGATTGCACCGCACGAGCTGCACATAGTCAGCGTCGTCTTCGTAGACCCGAGCTGCCTTGTGACGGTTGGCCCAACCAACGATATCGACATCGGAAATTGCTTCTATCTCGCGGGCGACAAGGACCGTCATCGGATCCTCAAGGCCCTCGAGGAGCGGCTTCATATTTTCAAATACTGAAGCTGGTGCCGCAGCCGCACGAAGCGACCGCATTCGGGTTCCTGATCTGGAACGACTGGCCCATCAAGTCGTCGACAAAATCGATCACCGACCCACCCATATAGACCAGCGAGAGGTCGTCGATCAGCACGGTGGCGCCGTCCTTCTCGATGGCGACGTCGTCATCGTTGCGGGTGTCGACAAGGTCGAACTTGTAGGAAAAACCGGAGCAGCCGCCGCCCTCGACCGAAACGCGCAGCGCCTTCTTGCCGGCTTCGCCAGATATAATCTTGGCGATCCGCCTAGCGGCGGCGTCGGTCATCTCGACTTTCATGGCAGTCTTGGCATCAGCGCCCATGGGCGTCACCTTGCTTTCGGTTTCACATGATAGGTATGAAGCGCGAGAGGGCAAGTCAACTGCGGCAGCGGCGATGACAAATGAGTTGGGCGACATCGGATTCGGCTATCGGCCGCGCGCAGCCTATGCTTGCGATCCGGCAAAGTCGCGCGGGCGCCTGTTCGACGAGGTGGAGAGCCCGACCCGCACGCCGTTCCAGCGCGACCGCGACCGCATCATCCATTCGACGGCATTCCGCCGGCTGAAGCACAAGACGCAGGTGTTCGTCGCGCACGAGGGCGACCATTACCGCACCCGGCTGACGCATTCGATCGAGGTGGCGCAGATAGCGCGCGCCCTGGCGCGGGCGCTGCGCGGCGACGAGGATCTGGCCGAGGCGGTGGCGCTGGTGCACGATTTCGGTCACACGCCCTTCGGCCATACCGGCGAGGATGCGCTGAACAACAAGATGGCTGTCTGGGGCGGTTTCGACCACAACGCGCAATCGCTGCGCGTGGTGACGCGGCTGGAGAGCCGCTATGCCGAATTCGACGGGCTGAACCTCACCTGGGAAACGCTGGAGGGGCTGGTCAAGCACAACGGCCCGCTGACCGACGCCAGGGGAAACGGCCTGAAGGGGCCGGTGCCGCAAGCGATCCGAGACTATTCGGAGCTGCACGATCTCGAGCTCGACCGCTTCGCCGGCATCGAGGCGCAGTGCGCGGCAATCGCCGATGACATCGCCTACAACACCCATGACATCGACGACGGCCTGAGGTCAGGCATCCTGAAGCTGGACATGCTGGAAAAGATCTCGCTGCCCGGCTCGATCCTTGAAGGCGTGCGCCGGCGCTATCCGGCGCTCGACGATGTGAGGACAGGGCACGAACTGATGCGCCGGCAGATCACGATGATGGTCGAGGATGTCATCGTTTCCACCACCGCCAATCTGGCCCGCATCAAGCCGGACAGCGCCGACGCGGTAAGGGCGGCAGGCGAGACGATGGTGACCTTTTCAGCCGAAATGGCCGCGTTCGAAAAGGAATTGAAGGCCTTTCTCTACAAGCATCTCTACCGGCACAGCGAGGTCATGCGCGTGCGCAACGAGGCCGAGCAGATCGTCAACGACCTGTTCGAGGTCTATTTCGCCGATCCGCGCGCCATGCCCGATGGCTGGCGCGAAGGGCTCGACCGGGCCGACGATCGCATCAAGGCGCGCAGCGTCGCCGATTTCCTGGCGGGCATGACGGATACCTACGCATTGAAAGAACACCGCCGTTTGTTTGACCATACGCCGGAATTAAGCTAGGCCGAGCTCGATTTTGCCGGCCAATGAGCCGGATCCCTGCAAAGCCGCCAGAGCCACACCCCAGAGCCACACCAATGAACATCTTCGCCGATTTCAACGCGCGAATCACCAGAGCTGTCGAAGCGCTTGATTTGAAAGACAAGGACGGCGGTTCGCTGGACCTGTCGCGCATCGCCGTCGAGCCGCCGCGCGACCCCAGCCATGGCGACCTGGCGACCAATGCCGCGATGGTGCTGGCCAAGCCGACCGGCCAGTCCCCACGCGCACTGGCTGAAAAGCTGGCGCAGGCGCTCCGTGCCGACATCGACATCGCCGCCGCAGACGTCGCCGGTCCGGGCTTCGTCAATCTCAGGCTCAGGGACGCATTCTGGCAGGTGCACCTGACTGCGCTGCTCGGCGAAGGCCGCAATTACGGCCGCTCGGCCGTCGGCGGCGGCAAGAAGGCAAACGTCGAATATGTCTCGGCCAACCCGACCGGGCCGATGCATGTCGGCCATTGCCGTGGCGCCGTGGTGGGTGATGCGCTCGCCAATCTGATGGCCTTCGCCGGTTATGACGTGACCAAGGAATATGTCATCAACGACGCTGGTTCGCAGATCGACGTGCTCGGCCGCTCTGCCATGCTGCGTTACCGCGAGGCGCTCGGCGATGATATCGGCGAGATTCCTGCCGGGCTTTATCCTGGCGATTATCTGATCCCGGTCGGCCAGGGGTTGGCCAGCGAATTCGGCCGCTCCTTGCTGCAGATGGCCGACGAGGAAGCGCTTGCCATCGTCAAGGACAGGACGATCGATGCGATGATGGCGATGATCCGCGAGGATCTGGCGCTGCTCAATGTGCATCACGACGTCTTTTTCTCGGAGCGTACCCTGCACGCCGACAACGCCCGGAAAATCCGCTCGGCGATCAACGACCTGACGCTCAAGGGCCACATTTACAAGGGCAAGCTGCCGCCGCCCAAGGGCGAGAAGCCGGACGACTGGGAGGATCGCGAGCAGACGCTGTTCCGCTCGACGGCGGTCGGCGACGACATGGACCGGGCGCTGGTCAAGTCGGACGGCACCTTCACCTATTTCGCCGCGGACGTCGCCTATTTGAAGGACAAGGTCGATCGCGGTTTCGTCGAGCTGATCTATGTGCTTGGCGCCGATCATGGCGGCTATGTGAAGCGCCTGGAAGCGCTTGCCCGGGCGATTTCCGGCGACGAGGTGAAGCTTACCGTGCTGCTTTGCCAGTTGGTGAGGCTTTTTCGCGAGGGCGAACCGGTGCGCATGTCGAAGCGGTCGGGCGATTTCGTGACGCTGCGCGAAGTGGTGGAGGAGGTCGGCCGCGATCCGATCCGCTTCATGATGCTGTACCGCAAGAACGATGCGCCGCTCGATTTCGACTTCGCCAAGGTGACGGAGCAGTCGAAGGACAATCCGGTGTTCTACGTGCAGTACGCCTCGGCGCGCTGCCATTCGGTGTTCCGGCAGGCGAGCGAACAGTTGGGCGAGGCCAATTTTGACCGCAGTCGGCTGGCCGCCGCCACCGCTTCGCTGACCGACGAAGGCGAGATCGGCCTGATCAGGAAGCTTGCCGAATATCCGCGGCTGATTGAATCCGCGGCCCTTGCGCTCGAGCCGCATCGGCTGGCATTCTACCTCTACGATCTCGCCTCCAGCTTCCACGGACATTGGAACCGCGGCACCGAGAATCCGGACTTACGTTTTGTTAAGGTTAACGACCGACAATTGACGCATGCCAGACTAGGGCTGGTGCAGGCTGTTTCGGACGTTTTGACGTCCGGCCTGACGCTGATCGGAGCCGATGCGCCCACCGAAATGCGTTAGGTTTGACTAAAAAACCTGTCACCTTTTGCCCACATTGCGCTGGTAAGGGCCAACCCTACGCGACGTCCATGGCGTCCGAATGAGTGCGAGTTCGGGAACAATAATGGCAGACAGAACCCAGCTGAGAGCAGCCGCCCAAAACGATATCGCCGACGATGATCCGTTCGCGGAACTGACCAGGATCATGGGGTTCGACCCGCGCCAGCCGGTCAAGCCGCAGGCCCAGCCGAAGGCGGCTCCCGCCAGCCAGCCGGTGGACGACGGCGACTTCGACATCGACCTCGAGAAGGAGTTGATGGGCGAATTCGGCGCCGACGACAATGACCGCGCAACCGAGGTTCGCGAGCCGGCTTTCGAAGCGGCTGCCATTGACCCAATTGACGACGGGCTTGGGGACGGCGAGCTTGCCGCGTCGCTCGAACGGGATTTCCTGCTCGACGCCGATGCGGCGGACGAAGCTGGCCATGCCGTTGCTGCCGACGACGCGCGCGCTGGTGTTGCCGAAAGATCCGCGCCGGCTGTTGAAGCTGCGTTCGATGACGATTTCGACGATGCGCTTGCCAGTTCGCTCGAAGACGTGTCGCCTTTCGAAGACGATTTGCCAGTGACTGATAAGCTTGGGAACGACGAGCTTGCCGCGTCGCTCGAACAGGATTTCCTGCTGGACGACGATGCGACGGACGAGACCGCCTATGCCGTTGCTGCCGATGACGTTCGTTCTGACGTTGCCGAAGCATCCGCATCGGCTGCTGAAGCTGCCTTCGATGACGATTTCAACGATGGGCTCGCCAGTTCGCTCGAAGACGTGTCGCCATTCGAAGACGATTTACCGGTGAACGACAAGCTTGGGAACGACGAGCTTGCCGCGTCGCTCGAACAGGATTTACTGCTCGACGACGATGCGACGGACGAGGCCGAACAGAATACTGCCGCCGCCGTGTCCGCTCTGGCCGCCGAACCCGCCTTCGACGATGAATTCGACAACGCAGTCGCAAGCTCGCTCGAAGACGATTTGATGCTCGACGAACACGTGCCGATGGCGCAGGCTGCCGAAGCCGAAATCTCCGCACCGGCCGCCGAACCCGCCTTCGACGATGAATTCGACAACGCGGTCGCAGGCTCGCTCGAAGACGAGCTGATGCTCGACGAACACGTGCCGATGGCGCACGCCGCCGCTGCCGAACCCGCTGAAATCGCCGCGCCGGCCGCCGAACCCGTCTTCGACGACGAATTCGACAATGCCGTCGCAAGCTCGCTCGAAGACGAGTTGATACTCGACGAACACGTGCCGATGGAGCAGCCCGCTGTTGAAGCTCCTGCTGCGCCTGATCGGGCCGTTTCGGAAGAGTCCGGTGAGGATTTTGCCGGCCATTACGACGCCATGGCCGATGTCGACATGGATTTCGAGGTTCGCACGGCTGAACCGGTCGAAATTGACGAGCCAGAAATTGACGAACCGGAGGCTATCGCGGCCAAGGATGGCCCTTCCGCCGCGACCCCGGAAGATGCGTTCGACGACGATTTTGACTTGAGCTTCGACGACGCGCTTGCCGAGGAAGCCGAAGAGCCGGTTGCGCCGGCCCCCGGCGTTGCAGCCCAACCGACGGCGCCGGCCGCCGTAGTCCAGCCGGCGGCGCTTGCCCCCGTCGCTGACGAGCGGAGCCTCGAAGACGAGTTGAACGCGCTGTTGGGCATCATGCGCACACGGGCCGCTCCGGTGGTTGCGTCCGCGGCCAATGAACCCGCCTTGGTTCAGCAGCCTGTGGCCGCGGCTGGAAAAGCCGCCGACAAACCAGTGGATACCATCGACGAACTGGACTGGAGCCTCGACGAGCAAGACCTTTCGGAGCCATCGGATGGCGCGGTTCAGGCGGCCGAGGCCGATCTCGACTCCGTTCTCCTCGATGACCTCGAGGGTCAGGATTTCGGCGCTGAAGATGCCGCCGGGCCGGCCGATGTCGATTTCGACGATGATGCATTGCATACCGCCTTCGCCAAGGACATCGGTCTGGATCATGGCGACGGCGAGAACGTTGCGGCCGCCGCTTCCCAGGACGACGCGCTCAACTGGATGGCCGCACGCTCCGCCCCGCCGGCGCCGGCCCATTCGTGGAGCCGCGTAACGCCGGTCGCGCAGTCGCAACCTGCCTTTGCAGCCCAGCCGACGGCTTCGGCGAGGACCACGGAAGCGCCGCCGCCGATGGCTGCGGTACCATCCTATCAGGATGAGCCGGCGCAAGACGATGCCGCCAATGCTGCATCTGCGCCGGCGCAAAGCGAACAGTCTTCGGCGTATGACGAGATGCCTGATGTCGAGACGGTCGATGTGCCCGAGCGCGTCGTGGCGCTGGCGGACGACCTCGATATTCCGGAACTCGACTTCAATGACGACGAACCGGCGGCGCCTGCCTATGACGATCTCGACACCGAGTTCGCTAGCCTTCTCACCGAAATGAACACCGTAGACGTCGCTGCCACCCCGGCGCGCAGCGCGTCGTATGACGACGAATCCTACAATGCAGGTTTCCCGTCAGGGGCCGGAATCCAGTCAGCGGCCGGGTTCCAGTCAGGCTATGAGCCCGAACGCGTTGAAACGCGGACCTATGCGGCGAGACCCGCACAAGCGTCTGTCAGTGCGTCTTATGCCGATGCCGCCAGCGGCTTCGATTGGGGCGACTTGCCCAACGGCCGGCCGGCCTCGCAGGCCGACGACTTTGGATTGGACGAACTCGACTACGACCCCGAACTGGATGAGGCCATGTCGGTTCCCGGCTTGGCTGGGCACGATGCCGCGAGGCCGCGGAGCCGCGGCCTGCTGGTCGCCGCAGTCGTCGGCGCCGTGGCGCTCGCCGGCGGTCTCGGCGCCTTCGCGCTGTCTTTCGGCGGCGCCGGCGGCACCGATGCGCCGGTCATCGTCGAGGCGGACAACGCACCGATCAAGGTCAGGCCTGAAAATCCGGGCGGCACCGTCGTGCCGAACCAGGACAATAAGGTCTATGACGCAGTGGCCAAGGGTGGCGCAAAGCCTGCCGAACCGGTCCAGGAAAAACTGGTCACCAACACCGAAGAGCCGGTGGACGTGGCGGCCAAGGAGCCGCCGCAGAGCCGTGTGGTCGATCTTTCGCCCGACGATATCGACACGGCTGAAGCCCCCGATGCAATCCGCAATGCCGAATCCGCCGCCGCTGAAGGCGCCAATGCGATCCGCGGCACGCAAGCGGCCGGAAATGCCGACGTCGCCGCCGCGCCGGCACCCAAGTCCGAGGATCGTATCGCCCAGGTTCTGCAAGAGGCCGACCAGGGCATCGAGCCCGACGTCGTCGCCGTTGCACCGCGCAAGGTGAGAACCATGGTCGTCAAATCAGATGGCTCGCTGGTTGCGCGGGAGGATCCGGCGCCTGCGGCACCGCAGACGGCTGCCGTTGAACCTGTCGATCCGGCGCCTGCACCGCAGATGGCTGCCGTCGAACCTGTCGATCCGGCGCCGCAGCATGTGGCCCCAGCGGGACAGGCCGACGACGCAGCAGAACAGACCGGTACGGTACCGCCTGTTGCCGACCAGGCAAGTGGCGATCTGATGGGTGGCGACCCGGTGGGCGGCGATCAGACCGAAATCGCCAAGCCGGAAACAGCCAAGCCGGAAACAGTCGATCCGATAACCGCGCCGGCAGCCGCGCCTGAGGCTGAGGCCCAAACCGCCCAGCCTGCCAATACGCCGGCCACGGTTCCGGTGGCGCCGCAGCGTCCGTCCGACCAGCCGGTCGACGTCGTCGGCGAGGTCAAGCCCGACCAGGTTGCGTCCATCAGTCCGGCGGCCGCCTCGACCGGCGGTGGCTCGTGGTCGATGCAGATCGCTTCGCAACCGACTGTCGAAAGCGCCCAGTCGACCTATCAGGATCTGCAGCGCCGCTACGGCAGCGTGCTTTCCGGCCACACCGCCAACATCGTCAAGGCCGAGATCGCCGGCAAGGGAACGTTCTATCGCGTCCGCGTCCCGGCGAAGTCACGCAACGATGCGATCAACCTGTGCACCAACTACAAGGCTGCCGGCGGCAACTGCTTCGTGTCGCGCTAGCCATTTCGAATACCCGCCCTTGGGCGGAAAGAACCGGCGCGGTCACGAACCGCGCCGTTTTTTTGGTGGAAGGGAGTTCTTTGTGTGGAAGGGGTTGTGGCTCAACCGCATGTGGTTCGATGCGATTCCCTTTGTCCGCGTGAAGCTCTAAACTCCTGTTCATGACCGAATCAAAATCCATGATCCTCGGCTGCGCCGGGAAATCGCTCACACGCGACGAAATCAATTTCTATCGCAATGAATGCCCGTGGGGCTTCATCCTGTTTGCGCGCAACATCGGCGAGACCGAGCAGATCCGCGATCTGGTCGCGGCGATGCGCGACTGTATCGAGCGCCCGGACGCCCCGGTGTTCATCGACCAGGAAGGCGGCCGGGTGCAGCGCCTGCGGCCGCCGTTGGCGCCGAATTATCCGGCCGGTGGTGCGCTCGGGGCCTTGTGGCGCAACGATCACGATGCCGGCAACCGCGCCGCCTGGCTGATGGCGCGGTTGCACGCCTTCGACCTGCTGCGCTACGGCATCACGGCGGATTGCCTGCCGGTGCTCGACGTTCCGATCGAGGGCGCCAGCGACGTCATCGGCGCGCGCGCCTATGGCAAGGAGCCTCGTGCCGTCATCGAACTGGGTCGCGCCGCGGCGGAGGGCCTGATGTCGGGCGGCGTGCTGCCGGTGATGAAGCATATCCCCGGGCATGGACGGGCCTTTGCCGACACGCATTTCGAACTGCCGACGGTCGATGCCTCAATGAGCGACTTGCAGCGGCATGATTTCGCCCCGTTCAGGGAGCTCAATCATTTGCCGATGGCGATGACGGCGCATGTCGTCTACAGCGCGATCGACCCGAAGAACCCGGCCACCACCTCCGGCAAGGTCATCGACGAGATCATCCGCGGCGAAATCGGCTTCGACGGGCTGTTGATGAGCGACGACACCTCGATGAAGGCACTTTCTGGGGATTTCCCGACAAAGGCGGCCGCGATCCTTGCGGCGGGCTGCGATCTGGTCCTTCACTGCAACGGCGTTTTCGAGGAGATGGCCGGCATTGCGTCGCGCACAACAGGGCTTGAAGGCACGTCGCTGCAACGCGCGCAACGGGCGCTGACCTATATCAAGAAGCGCGATCGGGCTGATGAAGCCGAGATACGCGCCGAATTCGCCACCTATTTCGATGCGGTGGCCTAGACCATGATCCCGAAAAATGGGAGCCGGTTTTTCGGAACAGATCATGGTCAAACAAGAAGCTAGAAGCAAAGGAAAGCGACAGGAAGTGGCGGAAACATTGGACAGCAAGGCCGGCAAGGCCGCACCGATGGACCGTCTGTGGGCCGAGAACGACGATTCGCGGCTGACTGGCGATCCCGCGCTGGTCGTCGATGTCGACGGTTTCGAGGGCCCGCTCGATCTTCTGCTGCATCTTGCCCGCAACCAGAAGGTCGATCTGTCGCGCATCTCGATCCTGGCGCTGGCCGAGCAATATCTGGCCTTCGTCGAGAAGGTGAGAGCGCTCAGGCTGGAGCTTGCCGCCGACTATCTCGTGATGGCAGCGTGGCTGGCGTTTCTCAAGTCGAAGCTTTTGATCCCCAAGCAACCCGGTGACGACGGCGAAAGCGGCGAGGAGTTGGCGGCGGTGCTGCAATTCCGGTTGAAGCGGCTGGAAGCGATGCGCGACGCGGCGGCACGCCTGGTCAACCGTAACCGGCTCGGACGAGACGTGTTCGCCCGCGGCATGCCGGAAATGGTCATGGTCGAGAAACGCAACGCCTATTCGGCCTCGCTCTACGATCTGCTGACCGCCTATGCGGCGCAACGCCAGAAGCAGGCGATCACCAATGTGACGATCGCCAGGCGCGGTGTGTGGTCGCTCAAGGATGCACGCGACATCCTCAACAGGCTGATCGGCACGCTTGCCGACTGGACGGCGCTGGACAGTTTCCTGGTCGAATATCTGACCGGCCCGGACGAGCGGCGTACCGCGATTGCCAGTTCGTTCGCGGCCACGCTGGAACTGGTGCGCGAAGGCAAAATGGAAATGCGGCAGGACGAGGTGTTCGCGCCGCTCTATCTGCGCGGCCGTGCGCAAGGCATCAGGGCAGTCGAGGTGGCATCATGAGTGAACGCGCCAACGCTTCGGTCATTCCGTTCAACGTCGACGACGAGACCGAAGAGGGCGTGCTCGCCGGGGTACCGGCAGAAAATCAAGCCCAGAACTTGTCCCAGAATCCTGGCGAGCGGCTGCATATGGCGGAAGCCGTGCGAATGGCCGAGGCGATCGTTTTCGCCAGCGCCGAGCCGGTCAGCGAAAAGCAGCTTGCCGCGCGCCTGCCCGACGGCATCAGCATTGCCGCGGCGATGGCCGAACTGCAGCAGATTTATGCGCGGCGCGGCGTTAATCTGGTGCGCGTCGGCGATGCCTGGGCGTTCCGCACCGCCGGCGATCTCGCTTTCCTGATGAGCCGCGACACGGTGCAGCAGAGGAAGCTTTCCCGCGCGGCGCTCGAAGTGCTGGCGATCATCGCTTACCACCAGCCGGTGACGCGCGCCGAGATCGAGGATATTCGCGGCGTCGAGACCTCGAAGGGCACGCTGGACACGCTGATGGAGACCGAATGGGTGAAGATGCGCGGCCGGCGCCGCACGCCCGGCCGTCCCGTCACCTACGGCACCACCGACATCTTCCTCGACCATTTCGCGTTGGAGGAGATCCGCGATCTTCCCGGCATGGACGAATTGAAGGGCGCCGGGCTGCTTTCAGGCCGCATGCCGTCGAATTTTTCCATTCCGCTGCCGCCGGCGGATCCGGATGCGCTGACCGACGACGAGGATCCGCTGACCGACATCGACCTCGAGGAACTCGGCCTGTTGACGCCGCGCGTCGAGGAAGATTGACCGCAAACGACGTGCCGAAAGCCGTTGGTATTTCGCGGCTGCGCCGATTGGTAGCGGGCTATGGCGCCGAAAGTGCGTGACTTCGGCCACTCATTTATAAACTCTGTCGCGGTTGTGTTTGAATCCCGACGCGAAAGCGCATAGATCATCGTCAGAGAAAACTTTCGAGAGAGATTGTTATGGGTTCATTTTCGATTTGGCACTGGCTGATCGTTCTGGTGATCGTGTTGCTGGTGTTCGGCCGCGGCAAGATTCCCGAGCTGATGGGTGACATGGCCAAGGGTATCAAGAGCTTCAAGAAGGGCATAGCCGACGACGAGGTTGCCGAGGACAAGCGCACCGTTGAACACCGTGCCGACGAAACCGTTTCGGCAGTGAAGGAAAAGGCCAGCAAGAGCTGAGCCCAAAACTTTAGTCGGAACGTATCGCCATGTTCGACATCGGCTGGACCGAGATGCTGGTGATCGCGATCGTCATGATCGTGGTCGTCGGGCCTAAGGATTTGCCCAAGATGCTGCGCACTTTCGGCCGCACGACGGCGAAGATGCGCGGTATGGCAGCCGACTTCCAGAAACAGTTCAACGACGCGCTGAAGGAGGCCGAGCTTGACGACGTCAAGAAGTCGGTCGATTCACTCAGAAGCCTTAACCCGGCCGCCGAGATCAGGAAACAGCTCAACCCGTTCGAGCAGGCGGCAGCCGATGTCCGTTCGGGCGTCGACGCGGTGATGAAGCCGAAGCCGGCCGTCGACCCGGTCACGCCAGCTTCGACGCCGCAGGATACCGAGCTGAAGAATGGCGCGACAGTGCTGCCGGGCGTCAATGCCCCGGAAGCGGCGCCGGCGGCGCCAACCTTTCCGGCGATGACCGATGAGTCGGTGGTGACACCGCCTGTCGCGGCGGCGACGCCGGCTGCACCGCAAAAGGCCTCGGCGGCGAAGACGAAGGGTGCGCCAGCGAAAGCGATGCCGGCCTCCAAGGCTGCAGCGAAGCCAGCGGCAGCATCGGCAAAACCTGCTGCGACGAAGACCGCCGCTAAGAGGGCCGCCGGTAAGAAGGCCGAGCCGAAGCCTGCACCGGCAGCGGCGAAGAAGCAGGCTGCAGCCGCCAAAAAGACGGCGGGAGCCGCCAAGTGAGCATTTCGGAAAAGGACGAGATCGATAAATCGGCGGCTCCGCTGATGGAGCATCTGATCGAATTGCGCCGGCGGCTGATGTGGTCGATCGGCGGGTTCTTCGTTGCCTTCCTGTTCTGCTTCTTCTTCGCCAAGCAACTGTTCAACCTGTTGGTCATCCCGTTCAAATGGGCGACTCAATGGGCAGGGCTCGACCCGCACAAGGTCGAGCTTATCTACACGGCGCCGCAGGAATTCTTCTTCACCCAGGTCAAGCTGGCGATGTTCGGCGGCATGGTGATCGCCTTTCCGCTGATCGCCACGCAGATCTATAAATTCATCGCGCCCGGCCTCTACAAGAACGAACGCAACGCTTTCCTGCCGTTCCTGATCGCTTCGCCGATCCTGTTCCTGATGGGCGCGTCGCTGGTCTATTTCTTCTTCACGCCGATGGTGATGTGGTTCTTCCTCGCCATGCAGCAGGCCGGCACCGACGACCAGGTGCAGATTTCGCTGCTGCCGAAAGTGTCGGAATATCTCAGCCTGATCATGACGCTGATCTTCTCCTTCGGCCTGGTGTTCCAGTTGCCGGTGGTGACCAGCCTGATGACCCGGGTCGGCATGCTGTCGTCCGAGGCGCTGGTCGAAAAGCGCAAATGGGCGATCGTCATCGCCTTCGTCGTCGCGGCTGTGCTGACACCGCCCGATCCGATAAGCCAGATCGGCCTGGCCGTTCCCACGATCCTTCTCTACGAGGTCTCGATCTGGTCGGCCCGGCTGATCGAGCGCAGCAAGGAACGGGAACGTCTGGCGCGCGAGAAGCGGGAAGCTGCGGAAGCGGCGGCCGAAAAGCCGGCGGACGCGTCGTCTACATAAGTGCATCTACAAGGCCGCGTTCCTTCGCGCCGCCTCTGTCCGGCAAGACAGAGGGGGGCGCGAAGGAACTCGATCTTGACATCTTGCATCGGTCAAGGATGCAGTTTACGCCCTCTGACCTAGCTCAGGAGCGTTCAGGACCATGCTTGACATCAAATGGATTCGCGACAACCCGAAGGCCCTTGTCGAGGCGCTCAGGAAGCGCTCGTGGTCCGCTGAGGACGCGCAGTCCACGGTCGATGATCTGATCGCCAGGGACGAGGCGCGGCGCGAACATCTGACCGAGCTGCAGACCAGGCAGGAGCGCCGCAACGCTGCTTCGAAGGAGATCGGCAACGCCATGCGTTCGGGCGATGCCGCCCTTGCCGAAAAACTCAAAGCCGAAGTCGGCGAGATCAAGGCCTTTATCCAGAATGGCGAGGCGCGCGAACGCGAACTCGACAAGGCGCTGAACGACGCGTTGGCGGTGCTGCCCAATGTGCCGCTCGACGATGTGCCGATCGGCAGGGACGAGCACGACAATGTCGTCAAACGCATCGTCGGCAAGGTGCCGGCGCGCCCGAACTGGGCGAAGGAGCATTTCGAGGTCGGCGAAGCGCTCGGCATGATGGATTTCGAGCGGGCGGCGAAGCTTTCCGGCTCGCGCTTCACCGTGTTGAAAGGCGGGCTGGCGCGGATGGAGCGGGCGCTCGGCCAGTTCATGCTCGACCTGCACACGACCGAACACGGCTATGAGGAGATCCAGCCACCGCTGATGGTGCGCGATGAGGCAATGTTCGGTACCGGACAATTGCCGAAATTTGAAGAAGATTTATTTCAGACGCAAAAGCGCGTTGAAGAGCTTCCATCTTTTGAACGGTTTTTTGACAATGTAAAAGCCAAGACTTGGGCGGCGCTGCCAGAAGTTCAAAGAGAATACAAGGAGCGAACCGGAAAAGAGATGACCACCGAGGAGGCATTCTCCTGGTTTAATGCCGCTATTGAACAGGGTATGGTCGATTACCGGCGACAATATGACGAGGCAAAAGCTCTGGCCTCTCGGCTGTGGCTCATCCCGACCGCAGAAGTCCCACTCACAAACCTTGTGCGCGAGGACATCACACCGCATGAAAAGCTGCCGCTGCGCTATACGGCGCTGACGCCGTGCTTCCGCTCGGAAGCGGGCTCGGCCGGGCGCGATACGCGCGGCATGCTGCGCCAGCACCAGTTCTACAAGGTGGAACTGGTGTCGATCACCGACCAGGACTCCTCGCTCGCCGAGCACGAGCGGATGACCGAATGCGCCGAGGAAGTGCTGAAGCGTCTCGGCCTGCCGTTTCGCACCGTGACGTTGTGCACCGGCGACATGGGATTTGGCGCGCGCAAGACCTATGACATCGAGGTCTGGCTGCCGGGCCAGAACGCCTATCGCGAGATTTCGTCCTGTTCTGTCTGCGGCGATTTCCAGGCGCGGCGCATGGACGCCCGCTACAAGGACAAGGACGGCAAGAGCAACCGCTTCGTCCACACGCTGAACGGCTCCGGCACCGCCGTCGGCCGCGCTCTCATTGCTGTCATCGAAAACTACCAGAATGAGGATGGCAGCGTAACCATTCCTGAAGCGCTTCGGCCTTACATGGGCGGTCTGGAAAAGATCGAATCGAAATAATGCGCATTCTCCTGACCAATGATGACGGCATCCATGCCGAGGGCCTTGCATCGCTCGAACGTATAGCCCGCACACTGTCGGACGACGTCTGGGTGGTGGCGCCGGAGCAGGACCAATCCGGCTACGCGCATTCGCTGTCGATCTCGGAGCCGCTGCGCCTGCGCAAGATCGGCGAAAAGCACTTCGCCGTGCGCGGCACGCCGACCGACTGCGTCATCATGGGCGTGAAGAAGATCCTGCCTGCAGCACCCGACCTGATCCTGTCCGGCGTCAATTCCGGCGCCAACATCGCCGATGACGTCACCTATTCGGGCACGGTCGCCGGCGCCATGGAAGGCGCGCTGCTCGGCGTGCGTTCGATCGCGCTCAGCCAGGCCTATTCCTATCTCGGCGAGGATCGCGTCGTCCCTTACGAGACCACCGAGGCGCTGGCGCCGGCGCTGCTCAAGAAGCTTGTCGCCATGCCGCTGCCGGACGGCGTGCTGCTCAACGTCAATTTTCCGAATTGCCTCCCCGAAGATATCGCCGGCACGGTGGTCACCTCGCAAGGCAAGCTTGTCCACAGCCTATGGGTCGACGAGCGCCGCGATGGGCGCGGGCTTCCCTATTATTGGCTGCGCTTCGGCCGCGAGCCGGTCGAGGGCAAGCAAGGCACCGACCTCCACGCCATGCGCAACCGGCTGGTATCGGTGACGCCGCTGCAGCTCGATCTCACCGCTCATGAAATCCGCGATCAACTGACCAAGGCGCTCGCATGAACCTGAACCATGGTCCGACGGTCGACGACCGCGAAGGCTTCGCCGCTTTCCTGCTCCGTCTGCGTGGCAAGGGCGTGGTGCCGAAGGCGCTGATCGCCGCCTTCGAGGCGACGCCGAGGCGCGGCTTCCTTTCCGCGCAGTTCCATCCGATCGCCTGGTCGGACCGCATGCTGCCGATCGAATGCGGCGAAGCGATCGAGGGCGCCGATCTGCAAGCTGCGGTGATCGCAGCACTTGCCATCGAGCCGGGCAACCGCGTGCTCGAGATCGGCACCGGGTCGGGCTACACGGCGGCGGTGATGTCGCGGCTTGCTGCGCGGGTCGTCACCGTCGACCGCTACAAGACGCTGGCCGAGCAGGCCAAGCAGCGCTTCGACGCGCTCGGCATCGGCAATGTCATCGTGCGCCAGGCGGACGGCTCCAACGGACTGGCCAATGAAGCGCCGTTCGATCGCATCGTCGCATGGGCGGCCTTCGACAGCCTGCCGCGCTTCCTGCTCGACCAATTGTCGAGCGGCGGCATCGTCATCGCTCCGATCGGACCCGAGGAGGGCGAGCAGGTGCTGGCCAAACTGACCAAGGTCGGCAGCCGCTTCGAACGCGAGGACATCGGTCTCGTCCGCCTGCAGCCGATCCTGCGCAGCGTAGCCGCGGTCATCTAGGTTCTGTCGATATTCAGGTGATGGCGCAACCGACCTGTCTGGTCGCTTCGCGCCCGTCTGTGACTCGGCCCCAACCTCAACCCGACCAGGTCCAGCCTTAAATATTTTAAGAAAATTTGCGTCTGATTCTAGAGGTTTAACCGACCGGTAACATTAACGCGCTTTAATCACGGTCAGTCTGTACCGGGTATCTGCGGGTAAAAGCGATGCAATTCAGTATTTTGAAGGCAAACGGACGCAACCTGGCGCGTGGTTTCGCTGTCCTTATGGTTGCGGGCACCGCGGCGGGATGCAGTTCCCAGGTCTCGCGGTTCAACAGCGTCGACGACGTCTTCACCTCCTCGACCAACAACCAGCGCGCCATCATCGACAAGCAGGACGCCGCCCAGCCTTATCCGGGTGATGCGCCGGTGTCGGCCGCGCCGCTCGACGGCAGCCATACCCAGTCGGTCAGCCGCTCAAGCCTTGAACCGGTTACGACGCAGCAACTGCCGCCGGTCAGCCAGTCGCAGCCGGCCCCCGCCGCCAGTCCGGCTCGCACCGCTTCTGTGCCCGCCGCCGCACAGGTCGACCGTACTGCGACCGGGACAGCGGCAAAGCCGTTCAAGAACGCACAGCCTGATGATCCGCGCATGGCGACGGCAGGCGGCGAACCGCGTGCCGCCGAAATCATCGTCAAGGACGGCGAGACCATTTCCGGCCTGTCGCGGCGCTACGGCGTGCCGGCCGATGCCCTCATGAAGGTCAATGGGCTAAGCGCGACCAACGGGCTGAAGACCGGCCAGAAGCTCGTCATCCCCGCCTATGCCTATTCAGGCAAGAAACCGGCGCCGAAGCTTGCAGACGCCAAGCCTGCGAACGACACCAAGCACGATTTGCCGGCCAAGGCGCCGGAGATGGTGGCCGTGCTGCCGCAGCAGCCGAAGCTCAGGGAGGGCAAGTCCGCCGCGCAGGTGGATGCATCGGCCGCAACAAGCCAGCCGAAGGACGGAAAAGCCGCACCCAAGACGACTGGTGCCGGCGGCACCTACACGGTCCAGCAAGGCGATACTCTGTCGGCCATCGCCAGGAAGACCGGCGTCGGCGTGGTTGCGTTGAAGCAGGCGAACGGCATGCAGGATGGTCTGCTCAAGATCGGCCAGATCCTGAAGGTACCGGCCGGCGGAACCGCGACGGTTGCCAGTGCCAAGCCGGCAAAGGTCGATCCGGTTACGACCGCCACCACCCCGCCTGCGGCAAAGACCACGCCGTCGGAGACGCTCGCCGCCTACACGCCGCCGAAGAAGGATGCGAAGGTCATCGAGCAGGCCGAGGACGACGACGCGGTGGCGCCAAACGCCACCGGTATCGGCAAGATGCGCTGGCCGGTACGCGGCCGCGTGATCTCCAGCTTTGGCAGCGGCAAGGATGGTGTCGACATCGCCGTGCCGGAAGGAACCCCGGTCAAGGCGGCCGAGAACGGTGTCGTCATCTATGCCGGCGATGGTCTTAAGGAATTCGGCAATACGGTTCTGGTGCGCCACGAGAACGGGTTGGTTACAGTCTATGGCCACGCCCGCTCGATCGAGGTCCAGCGCGGCCAGAAGGTCAAGCGCGGCCAGGAAATCGCGCAGTCCGGGATGAGCGGCACCACCGACTCGCCGAAACTGCATTTCGAAGTCCGCAAGAATTCGGCGCCGGTCGATCCTTCGACCTATCTTGAATAAAAGAAAGTCGATCTTTCGACCTATCTTGTATAAAAGAAAATCGACCCTTCGACCTATCTCGAATAGAATAAGAAAAGCGATTGCGCGCCGCCTGACCTCCAGTCCGGCCCGCCGGCTCAGCCCGCCCGCAGGGGCGGGCTTTTTCAGTCTTTGTCCCTAATCTTTGAGAGATTTGCCGAGCCGGCCTGCCAGATCCTGGGTGAATTGCCAGGCAACGCGGCCCGAACGGCTGCCGCGCGTCGTCGCCCATTCCAGCGCCTCGGCACGCAACGTCTCGGGAGCGATGGCAAGACCGTGATGGCTGATATAACCGTCGATCATATCGAGATACTCGTCCTGCGAGCATTTGTGGAAGCCGAGCCAGAGGCCGAAACGGTCGGACAGCGAGACTTTTTCCTCGACCGCCTCTGACGGGTTGATGGCGGTCGAGCGCTCATTGTCGATCATGTCGCGCGGCAACAGATGCCGCCGGTTCGACGTGGCATAGAAGATGACATTTTCCGGGCGGCCCTCGACGCCGCCTTCGAGCGCCGCCTTCAGCGACTTGTAGGACGTGTCGTCGTGGTCGAAGGAGAGGTCGTCGCAAAACAGGATGAAACGGTAAGGTGCCGCCTTCAGCAAATTCATCAGCTTCGGCAGCGTGTCGATGTCCTCGCGGTGGATCTCGATGAGCTTGAGCGGCAGGTCCAGCTTTGCCGACGCGTTGATTGCGGCATGCACGGCCTTGACCAGCGAGGACTTGCCCATGCCGCGCGCGCCCCACAACAGCACATTGTTGGCTGCGTATCCGGCGGCGAAGCGCTCGGTGTTGTCGACCAGTATGTCGCGGACGCGATCGACGCCGCGGATCAGGCCGATGTCGACGCGGTTGACCTTGAGCACCGGCTCCAGATAGCCGGGATCAGCCTGCCAGACGAAGCAATCGGCCCCGCCGAGATCGGTTTCCGGCACCGGCGGCGGAGCGAGGCGGGCGACCGCCTCGATCAGGCGGTCGAGCTTCTTGTTCAGGGCTTCGATGGTGCTGTCGGTCATTTCTTGTCTTTTTGTTTCTGCATTCAGGAAGGCGTGACAACGGAACCTATTTGATTCCGGCGGTTTCGGAACCGGCTCCAACCTTTTGTTAGAGCATGATCTTTTCCGAAACCGCGCTCCATTTTTCGGGATCATGCTCTAACACGGCTCAACCAGCCCGAAAAGCAGCCGAAATGCCTGGCCGCAGTTGCATTGGCAACTTTACCGACTATATTCCGGCCAAATTTCACGGGGCCGCCAAATTTCCCCAGGACGGTTTGGCGGCTGTTTTTCAAAATTCAGGAGTACCTCGATGTTCGTGACACCGGCATATGCCCAAGGCGTCGGCACCTCCCCGGATATGTTCATCAGCATTTTGCCGTTTGTCCTGATTTTCGTGATCATGTATTTTCTGATCCTCCGGCCGCAGCGTACGCAGTTGAAGAAGCGCGGCGAGATGCTGGCGGCGGTTCGCCGCGGCGACACGGTCATCACCGGCGGCGGTTTCGTCGGCAAGGTGACCAAGGTGATCGACGACAACGAGCTCGAGATCGATCTCGGCGGTGGCACCAAGGTAACGGCGCTGCGCTCGACGATTGCCGATGTGCGCGTCAAGGGCGAGCCAGTGGCGAACCAGAACGCCAAGAAATAGCCGAAATTTCTGGGGGAGCGGTCCGCGGATACGCCCCTGACGGACGACGCCATTTGCTGTATTTTCGCACTTTAAGACGACACTGATCTGGCTGGCCACCCGGTCCAGGGCGCCAACATCTCGTGATGCCATTGCGCGCTGGTCTCTTGCCGGCAAGATTGACAATAGTGGAAGAAAGCCCGATGGCAGCACCAAAGTGAACTGCCTCGTGCTCGACAATCACCCATATGCTGACCGAGGCGAGCCGGTGGCGAACCAGAACGCCAAGAAATAACCCAATTCCAGGCGGAACGATCCGCCAGAATGCCCTGACGGACGACGCCATATGCTCTATTTCTCGCGCTTCAAGATGATCCTGATCTGGCTGGCCGTGGCCGCCACAGTGATCTTCGCTGCGCCCAATCTTTTCTCAGCCAGCACGCTGGCCAAGCTTCCCGACTGGGTGACGAAGCGCCAGATGACGCTCGGCCTCGATCTGCAGGGCGGCTCGCATATCCTGCTCAGGATGGATCCGAACGATCTGACCAAGGATCGGCTGGAGACGACGCGCGACCAAATCAGGACACTGCTGCGCGACGCCAAGATCGGTTACACCGGCCTTGCCGGATCAGGCCGGACCGTGCAGGTCCGCATCACCGATCCCGGTCAGGTCGATGCCGCCAAGACGGCGCTGAAGACACTGACCGACCCGGTGGCCGCCGGCCTGTTCAGCGGCGGCTCCGTCCAGGAGATGTCGCTGGATGATTCCGAGCCCGGCCTGCTCAAATTCACCGTTACCGATGCCGGCATCAAATACCGCACGTCGACGGCGCTGGCGCAGTCGCTCGAGGTCGTCGAGCGCCGCGTCAACGAACTCGGCACCACCGAGCCGATCGTGCAACGCCAAGGCGACGACCGCATTCTGGTCCAGGTGCCGGGCCTGCAGGATCCGCAAAGGCTGAAGGAAATTCTTGGCCAGACCGCCAAGCTGACCTTCCAGATGGTCGACCAGTCGATGCCGGTGCAGGACGCGCTCAACGGTCGCCCGCCGGCGGGATCCTCGGTTCTGTATTCGCAGGACGATCCGCCGGTTCCATATCTGATCGAGAACCGCGTCATCGTTTCGGGCGAAAATCTCGTCGATGCGCAGGCGACGTACAATTCCCAGACCAATGAGCCGGTGGTTTCGTTCACCTTCGATTCCAAGGGAGCGGCGCGTTTCGGCCAGGCCACCTCGCAGAATGTCGGCAAGCTGTTTGCCATTATCCTCGACAATCAGGTGATTTCGGCACCGCAGATCCGCGAACCGATCCTTGGCGGCAGCGGCCAGATCTCGGGCAATTTCACCGCCGAGAGCGCCAACGACCTCGCCGTGTTGTTGCGTGCCGGCGCGCTGCCGGCGACGCTGACGGTGATCGAAGAGCGCACAGTAGGCCCTGGGCTCGGCGAGGATTCCATTCACGCCGGCAAAGTCGCCGGCGTGATCGGCTCCATCCTCGTCGTCGTGTTCATGTTCGTGGCCTATGGCTTTCTCGGCTTCATTGCCAATATCGCGTTGGCGGTGCATGTGGCGATGATCATCGCGTTGTTGTCGTTGCTTGGCGCGACACTGACATTGCCCGGCATCGCCGGTATCGTGTTGACCATCGGCATGGCGGTCGATTCAAACGTTCTCATCTACGAGCGCATCCGCGAGGAGCGGCGAAACGGTCGCTCGGTAATCCAGGCGATCGACACGGGCTTTTCGAAAGCGCTGGCCACCATCGTCGATTCGAACGTCACCTCGCTGATCGCGACCGTGGTGCTGTTCTGGCTCGGGACCGGACCAGTAAAGGGCTTTGCCGTAACCTTCGCCATAGGCATTCTGACCACCGTCTTCACCGCCTTCACCTTCACCCGGCTGCTGGTGTCGATCTGGCTCCGCCGCGCCCGCCCGAAGGAATTGCCGCGCGCGCCGGTGACCTTCGTCCCGGCGGGCACGAGAATTCCGTTCATGGGCATCCGCCGCTGGACATTCGCGCTGTCCAGCATGCTGTCGATCCTGTCGGTCGTGCTGTTCATGACAGTCGACATCAATTACGGCATCGACTTCAAGGGCGGTTCGCTGATCGAGGTCCAGGCCAAAGATGGCACCGCCGATATTGCCGACATCCGCGGCAGGCTTTCGGAACTCAACATCGGCGAAGTGCAGGTGCAGCAGTTCGGCGACCCGAACGACGTCTTGATTCGCGTCGGCACGCAGGAGGGCGGCGAGAACGCCGAACAGACCGTCATCGACAAAGTGCGCGGCGAGTTGCAGGACAACTACGACTTCCGCCGCGTCGAGGTGGTGGGGCCAACGGTTTCCGGCGAACTCGCCAAGCAAGGCACCATCGCCATGCTCATCGCACTACTCGGAATCCTGATCTATGTCTGGTTCCGCTTCGAATGGCAGTTCGCGGTCGGCGCCATCATCGCCACGGTCCACGATGTGGTCATGACGATCGGCTTCTTCGTCATCACCGGTCTCGAATTCAACCAGTCGTCGCTCGCGGCGATACTCACCATCATCGGCTATTCGCTCAATGACACGATCGTCGTCTATGACCGTGTTCGCGAAGACTTACGAAAATACAAGAGAATGCCGCTGCCGCAATTGTTGAACAACGCCATCAACGAGACGCTGTCGCGAACGACGCTGACCTCGGTGACGACGATGCTAGCGCTGCTGGCGCTGGTGCTGTTCGGCGGCGAGGTGATCCGCTCGTTCACGCTGGCGATGCTGTTCGGCGTCGTCTTCGGAACGTATTCGTCGATCTTTATCGCCGCCCCGCTGCTCATCCTGTTCAAGCTGCGGCCGCAGGCCGCGACGGCCGATGAGGAGAAGCCGGTGGGCGGCGGCAAAGCCTTGGCAACCTGACGATTGCCGCGGCAGAAACATCTATTTGCTGGTGGTCCCTATCGTTCTAACATTCGCAAACGACGCTGTTGGAATGGGATGCGAATGTTAGAATCGGACCACTAGTGGCAAAAGGCATCGTCATCCGCGAAGCGCATTTCCCTGGCCGTGCGCCGATCGAGGCCTACGGCAATGGCGGGTTTCGTTTCGCCGACATGTCTCATCGCGGCTCGCTCCTGTGCCTGCCGTCGGGCATCTATGGCTGGGAGCCGGCTGATCCCCTGGCACTGACGGCGGCGGATTTCGCCAAGCTGCTCAACGAGGCTGACAAGGTCGAGATCCTGCTGGTCGGCGCCGGCAAGGATCTCAGGCCGTTGCCGGCGGCGCTGCGTGCTGCGCTGAAGGCGGCGGGCATTGCGGCCGATCCGATGTCGACTGGTGCTGCCGTGCGGACCTACAATGTTCTTCTGGCGGAAAACCGTGCGGTGGCCGCCGCACTGATCGCCGTCGAGTGACGTGACCGAAAACGCCAAAATCGTCATGGAAACGGTGCGAGCCGCCGACCATGACCGCTATGTTTGCGCGCTCTATGCGCCTGAGGACAAGCGTGACGCACTTTTTTCGCTCTATGCCTTCAATGCCGAGATATCAGGCATTCGCGACCGTATCCGCGAGGCGCTACCCGGCGAGGTGCGGCTGCAATGGTGGCGCGATGTCATCGCAACCGAGGACAGTGGGGACGGGGTTGGCCATCCTGTCGCGGACGCGCTAAAGGCTACGATTTCCGCCCACCACCTGCCGATACCCGCCTTCGAGCACATGCTCGAAGCCCGCGTTTTCGATCTCTATGACGACCCTATGCCGTCGCGCACCGATCTGGACGGCTATTGCGGCGAGACCGCAGCGGCGCTCATCCAGCTTGCAGCGATGGTACTCGATCCGGTCGCAGCACCGCGGTTTGCCGAACTTGCGGGCAGGGCAGGTTGCGCACAAGCGATGACCGGCCTTTTGCTACTGCTGCCATTGCACCGCAAGCGCGGGCAGTGCTTTGTCCCGGCCGACATTCTGGCCGCGGCAGGGTCGTCGCCCGAGGAGTTCGTTGCAGGCGATGGCGGGCCGGGCGCAGAACGCGCTGTCGCCGCGATGATCGCACTGGCGCAAGAACATCTTGCAGCTTTCGAAAGCGGCGCATCGGCGTTGCCGGTTTCGCTGCGACCGGCATTTTTGCCGCTGGCCTTGTCGCGCGCCTATCTCGCCAAGATGGAAAGTCATTCGCCTCTGAACGGCGTGGCGCGGCTCTCGCCCTGGCGCCGCCATTGGCTGCTGTTGCGCCGGGCGACTCGAGGCTGGCCTGCTTCAACCGGCTGATCTGGCGCCGAACTGGAACCATGAAGCGGCGGCGATCATAGAATCGCTTTCATTATGATGGTTCGCTAGGCCCGCTATCGCGCATCAGTGTCTCGTAGTCGCGCCCGCCATAGAAGATGTTGACGATGCGTACGAGATCGTCATCGACCATGTAAGCGATGACGGCAGAATGCTCGAACGGAACTGTTCGCAAGCCTGGCACGATGTCGTCGCGCGGGCGGCCACCGCGAGGGGCATTGCCGATGTTTTGGCAGCGGTCTTCGATACGCAGAACGAATTTCAGTGCGATGTCAGCACTTCCGCTAGCCTCGACCATATGTCTGAAAATTGCTGCCAGATCACCGCTGGCGCTTTCGCGATACTCGACCTCAAGCCGCCGAATCATCGGCGCGGCTCGAATACTGCGCGAAAAATCCCTTAAGACGGTCGCGAACCTCCTCCCCAGAAAGGTTCGGTCTCGTGTCCTCGATAGATGCCTTCACGCGCGCCCTGATCGAGGCCATGCGCTCGGCATGCTCTTCCTCCTCGCGCTGGAAGGCGCGAAGTGCTGCGCGGATGACCTCGCTTGCCGATCCGAAGGAGCCGTCCTCGACTTTTTTGCGGATCATGCGCGCCATTGCGGGCGTCACCGTGACGGACAGTTTCTCGGCGGGCTCCATGGAATTGCTCCCTATGATGGAGAGTAGGATAATATCCTACTCTCCTGTCGCCCGATCGACAAGAACAGACAGGCGGACTATTCCGCCGCTTCCGTCGCCAATGATGCAAGTCCCAGCCATTCGCGGCAGTCGGCCAGTGCGCGTGACGTCACCGCACGCCGCTTGGCGACGGTCTTGTCCTTGCCGCGCAGGCGCTTTCCCTCGGCTTTCGGCGCTTCCACAGGGGGAAACAGGCCGAAATTGATGTTCATCGGCTGGAAGGAGCGCTTTCCCGGCTCGTCGTCGGAAACGATGTGACCGCCGGTAATATGGTTGAGCAGCGCCCCAAAAGCTGTGGTCATCGGCGGCAGCGCCGGCGCGTGGCCCAACCGCTCGGCGGCGGCAAAGCGCCCGGCAAGCAGGCCGATGGCGGCACTTTCGACATAGCCTTCGCAGCCGGTGATCTGACCGGCGAAGCGCAGGCCGGGCCGCGACTTCAGCTGCAGCGATTGGTCAAGCAGCGTCGGCGAATTGATATAGGTGTTGCGGTGCAGGCCGCCGAGGCGGGCGAATTCGGCGCTTTCGAGGCCCGGGATGGTGCGGAAGACGCGCACCTGCTCGGCGTGCTTCAGCTTGGTCTGAAAGCCGACCATGTTGTAGAGCGTGCCCAGCGCATTGTCCTGTCGAAGTTGCACGACGGCATAGGCCTTCACCGATGGATTGTGCGCATTGGTAAGCCCCATCGGCTTCATCGGCCCATGGCGCAGCGTCTCGACGCCGCGCTCGGCCATGATCTCGATCGGCAGGCAGCCGTCGAAATAGGGCGTGCCTTCCCATTGCTTGAATTCGGTCTTTTGGCCCGCCACAAGCGCCCCTACGAAGGCGAGATATTGCTCCTTATCCATCGGGCAGTTGATGTAGTCCTTGCCGGTGCCGCCGGGCCCGACCTTGTCGTAGCGTGACTGGAACCAGCAAATGTTCATGTCAATTGTGTCGAAATGGACGATCGGCGCGATAGCATCGAAGAAGGCGAGCGCGTCGGCGCCGGTCACTTCCGCGATCGATTGCGCGAGCCCAGGTGAGGTCAGCGGGCCCGTGGCGATGATCGCCTGGTCCCAGTCCGCCGGCGGCAGGCCGGGTACTTCCTCGCGCCGGATGGTGATGAGCGGATGCGCTTCGAGCTTTTTGGTCACCGCTTCGGAAAATCCGTCGCGGTCGACGGCCAGCGCACCGCCGGCCGGCACCTGGTGCGCGTCGCCGGCGCTCATGATCAGCGAACCGGCCAGCCGCATTTCGGCGTGCAGCAGGCCGACGGCGTTGGTCTGCGCATCGTCGGAGCGGAAGGAATTGGAACAGACCAGCTCGGCCAGCCCATTCGTCTTGTGCGCATCGGTGCCGCGGACGGGACGCATTTCATGCAGGACAACGGGAACGCCGGCCTCGGCGGCCTGCCAAGCGGCTTCGGAGCCGGCGAGACCGCCGCCGATGACGTGAATGGGATTCTTGCTCATGAGCGCCGAAATAGTCGCTTGTAGCTGCGATTGCAATTGCCCCGCTTAGCGGCGCTGTTGCCGCCAAGTGCTGCAATCGTCTACTGTCGGAGAATGGACGGGAGTCTCGGGGTCTTTGCCAGAGCGGCATTTCTGACAGTCTTGATCGCTGTGGGCGAAACAGCCGCCGCCGGCGAACTGGCCGCGACGGCTTCCAGGCGGATCCCCATATGCCACGGCTACAGTTGCAACTATCGCACGATGCTGGCGCTTGGCCCCGGTGACGGCGCGCGTTTCCGCGCTATCCTGCGTGCGGGTGCGGGTTCGCCCCAGGCCGAGCGTTCCGCTATTTCGAAGGCTGTCCGCTATTTCGAGCAGCGCATTTTCCGGGCCACCGGCATTCGCGATCTGCCGCAATCGGAATTCGGTGCATCGCGCATCAGGGGCCAGATGGATTGTGTCGACGAATCGACCAATACGCATGCGCTGCTGGTCTATCTTGCCGAGCGAAAACTGCTCAGGTTTCACAAGGTCGAGGACAAAGCTTCGCGAGGCCTGTTTGTCGACGGACGCTATCCCCATTGGACGGCGGTGATCAGCGACCGCGGCGGCACCGAATGGGTGGTGGATTCCTGGTATGCGCCGATGGGCGGCGCACCGGACATTTTTCCGTTGAGCCAGTGGAAGAAACGGGGCGTTCTGGAAAGCGGTGCGCTGGACTGACAGGGACATGCCGCCAAAACGGCTCCCAGAGTGCCTCGACCCTGAAAAAAACAACACCCGCCGGGGGAGGAGGTCCGGCGGGTGTCGTTTTGCTGGTCGATCCTCGGGAGGAGGTGAAGATCGACCGTATTCGTCATCGCCGGGGAGGAGGTCGGCTTTGACGAAATTCCGTTCGCCTGATGAAAGGGGGCGAAACCCTTTTGGGACGAAATTCCTTTCGCCCCTGGGACGAAATTTCGTTCCGGGGAAACAGCGCCCGCCGCGGGAGGAGGTACGGCGGGCGCCGTTTTTGTGGTCAACCCTCGGGAGGAGGTGAAGGCTGACCGTATTCGTCAGGGTCGGGGAGGAGGTCGACCCTGGCGAAATTCCTTGACTAGATCGCCTTGCGGGCGATGCTCTTGATCTCTTCGCGGACGATGCCGAGATCATGCAGCTGGCGGTTCGAAAGGCGACCCAGCTCGGTAACCGTCGAGCGATAAACGCGCCAGTTACGATAGTTGCGGATCAGGTTCATTGTCGTTCTCTTTTCAAGTCAAACTGGTTCGGACCATTTGCGGTCCGAAGAGGATTAGACCGCCTTGCGGGCGACGTAGTGGATGTCGCTGCGGCTGATGCCGAGGTCGGTCAGTTCGCGGGTGCTCAGGCGGCTCAGCTCGGAAACGGTGTCCCGGTAGCGGCGCCAGTTGCGGTAGTTGCGGATCAGGTTCATGGTATTTCTCGTTTCGTCTTTCTTCCGGATCATTCCGTCTTTGTGTACGCCCTGAAGATAGGTGGGGTCATATCGATTTAAAAGCGCTATTGGTGCATGGCAGCAATGCAAATTGTGCAATGCACCATCGCCGCCAAATCACGTCTTCGACATAGATAGGCCCGAATCGGAAAATGCCGTAGCGTCAACGGTTTGGCCGGATCGGCTGAAAAAAAGAGCAAGCTGGGGGAGAAAGGCATGGCGAGCTATTCGTCACGCGTCAGGACCGATATCGATGATGGCTGCGCTGCTTTTTGGTGCGGCCGTCCTTATCTTCGTCGCCGCCAATTGGGAAGCCATCCCGCGGCTGGCGCGGGTGGCAGCGCTCTTCGCCATCATCCTCGCCGGCTATGTCGGCGGCGCGGTGCTGAAGACACTCGACCATGCTGCTATCGGCGAGGCACTCTGGATCGCCGCCGCGGCGGCATTCGGCGGATCGATCGCGCTGATCGGCCAGATGTATCATTTATCCGGCGACGAAACATCGGCCTTGATCACCTGGGGCGCTGGCACGGCCTTAGCGGCGGTTGCGCTGCGCTCGAACCCACTGACCGTCGCTTCTGTCGGCATTGCCGACGCATGGCTGTTCCTGAGGGGGTTTGACTATTTCGGGCGCGCGGAATTTCCGCATCTCTTCGTCGTCATGGCGAGCGTGTTGTTCGCCATTTCGTTCTGGACCCGCAGCCAGGCGGCTCGGCACCTGATCATCCTGTCGGTCATTTTCTATCTCGTGCTGTTGTTTACGGAATACGAAACGCTGCAGGTCCCGTCCCGCTCATTGTCGTGTCGACGCTGCTTTTCGCGGCTGCGATCTTCGCTGCCGGGCCCGTCGACCGGATATTGCAGCTTGGCGGCCGTCTGCCCTTACACGCGCTGATCGGATTTCTCACCGGCCTGGCGATGATCCAGTTCGAACTAGCCGGTGAGAGCAACAACGGCGGCTTCGGCATTGCCTCGGCCGTTGCGCTTGCCGGCATTGTCGCGGCGATTGTGCTGGGAGGCCGCGAGAGCAGGGGCTTGCGCTGGGTTGCCTATGCCGGCTTCGCCCTCGAACTCGCCATCATCTATGTGGTGATGTTGCAGTCGATGCTCGACACAGCAGGCTTCTTCCTTGCAGCCGCTGTGCTTCTTGGCCTGCTTGCCCTTGTCATCCTCCGCGTGGAAAAGCGCATGAGGGCCTCGAGCGTGGAAGGAGCGGCGGCATGATGACCGGTAAAAGACTGATCGTTTCGGCGGTGGTGCTGGCGCTCGTCCAGATCGGCTTCCTGAGCTGGATCATCGCCGGCCGGGCGGCGATCCTGCGCGACGGCAGGCAAGTGCTGCTGAGGGTCGAACCGATCGATCCGCGCGATCTCCTGCGCGGCGACTTTATTCGCCTTGGCTATGAGATTTCGCGCATACCGGTGAAGCTGATCGCCAACATTCCGGCCGGTAAGCTCACGAGCGACGACACGCCGATCGTCGTCAGGCTGAAGCAGGGCGCCGACGGCTATTGGGAGGCGACCGCGGCCTGGTTCGGGCAAGCGCCTGCGCCGGCAGCATCCGACGAAGCCGATATCGTCGGGCATGTGGCTGCGGGGTGGGATCTCAGTGCAGCCACGACGATCGCGCCGGATTACGGCATTGAACGCTTCTATCTGCCGGAAGGCGAGGGGATGGCGATCCAGAACGACATGCGGGTGCGGCCGTTCGGCGTCCGCGTCGCAATCGCAGCCGATGGCGCCGCGCAGATCAAGGCGCTGATGGACGGCGACAAGACGCTGTTCGAGGAACCGCTTTATTAGAATTGGCCCGGATTAGAATTGGAAAGCGTGGCCGGCTCGGACAGCATCAAACATGACAATTATCCTGACGACACGAGAAGACATAGATCTCAGCTCTGTTTTCCGCGTCGCCTGGAAGAAAGACACGGTGCAAATCAGCGGCAATGCCTTGCAGCGCATCGCAGAGTGTCGCGCGTCGTTCCTCCGTCTCATCGAGACCGACCCTGTACCGGTCATCTATGGCGTGACCACCGCCATGGGAGAACTGGCGAGCAGGCGGCTCGAACTTGGCGAGCGGGATCGCCACGCGCGCATCAAGGCTTTCGCAGCCGCCACATCGTTCGGCGAGCCTTTGCCAGATCGCGTGGTGAGGGCGATCGTGCTCGCCCGCCTGGCGAATTTCCTCGAAGGAAATGCTGCGACCACACCACGCGTGGCGCTCGCCGTCGCTGCGATGCTGGATGGCGGACCCATGCCCCTGGTGCCATCCTCCGGCCAGGGCGGTGCCGGTGAAATCCTCGCCCTCTATCCGCTCTTTGCAGAACTTTCGACGCGCTTCGACCTGGAAGTCAAGGAACGGGGATCTTTGATCAATGGCTCGCCCTGCGCTGCCGCACTTGTGGCCGACGCGGCCTTGGCGGCTCGCCGCCGCATTCGCCTTGCCGAAAAAGTCTTTGCGCTTTCGATCGAAGCGTTTCGCGCGCCGCTCGAACATTACGACCCGGCGCTCGACGCGCTTTGGGGCGATGAACACGAAGCAGCGGCCCTGCGCGGATTGAGGGAGTTTCTTGCCGGCGCCGGCACCGGGCGCCGCAATTATCAGGCGCCGGTCAGCTATCGCATCGTTCCTCGCATCCTGGGGCACGCGCATCGCGCGCTAGCATCGGCGGAACGCGCGGCCACCGTGTCGCTCGCCTCGGTCTCGGACAACCCGGTCTACATCCCGCCTGACGACGGGCATCCGCTCGGGCGCTGCATCAGCACGGGCGGCTATCACAATGCCATGGCAACACCCGCCCTGGATGATCTGGCGGCGATATGGGCCGATACCTGCCTGTTGTGCGACCGCCACGCCTCGAAGCTTTTGAACGGCAAGGTCTCGCTCCTGCCCGATCTGCTTTTGACGGGGCGGGACTGGAGCGACAGCGACGGCCACGGCAATGTCGGCTATGTGCCAATGGCGATCACGGGTTATCTGGAGCAGGCGAAACTCGCGGCCCAGCGAACCTTCATCCCGGGAACGGAATCGGCCGGCGCCGGGCAGGACGATGTCGCCGCGACGGTCTTCCTCGCATGGACGAAGGAGGCACGCGCTGGCCGCTGCCTCGATGCGGCGATGGCGATGCTGGCTGTGATCGCCTCGCAGGCGCTGCATGTCACCGAGCGCGTGACTCCTCCGGCGCTTCAGTCGTTCGTCGCAGATGTCAGAGGCATCGTGCCGCCGGTCGGTGACGATCGCGTGCTGGGGCCTGAACTTGCGACTTTGACCGGATGGTTCACGCGCCAGGTCTTTGAGGAGTAGGCACCAAATTGGTGCGGATGAAGGGACTCGAACCCCACGCCTTTGGGCACTGGAACCTTAATCCACTGTTCGAGGGGAGCAGTGGTGCGGGTAGAGGGACTCGAACCCCCACGTTCTCACGCCAGAACCTAAATCTGGTGCGTCTACCAATTCCGCCATACCCGCTGGCTTCGTGTCACCGTAACACGTCTATGTCACAAGCCGTGACATAAGTTCAAGACTTAGATTTTCGAGGTTTTTGGGCCTGGCGTTGGCGTCTACGCCGTTCGCTTGGGCAAGTCCCAGCCCGTGGACCGTGGGCCTACGCGCGCCATGCATCGGCATCGCGCTCAAACTGGCGGTCATATAGCGCTGGAGCACAAAGTCGTGACGGGACATTCGGTTTCCTTGCAAAGCTATCTGCCAAGACGAGCACCAGATAGTGCCGTCGGCGGCCACGGCGCGGACCTTCCGTCCAAAATAGGCGAGGTGGCGCGAACGAACTCGTTCGCGGTCAGGTCTTCCTGGCCGAGGATGTATTCCCAAATTCTTTCAAATTGATTCAGAATATTTTGCTACCCGTAAGCTACGATCGCAAACATAGTTTCGTGTTAGCAATTCGAAAACTCTCTGAGTTCGTTATCGCTAAAGTAGCAGGCGCTGAAACTGCTGCTGTGGGGTAACTACCAAAGGAGAGTGTCATGGCAAATGTCGTTAAGAGTTTCGCCACAGCTTTGGCCGGTGGTGCACTTGTTTTATCTTTATCTTTTCCCTCCAGCGCAGGCGGCATTAGCGTCGGCGCCGGCGCATCGGTCGGCGGCCAAGGCGGCGTAAACGCCGGTCTCGGCGCCTCGGTCGGCGGCAGTGGCGGCGTCAATGCGGGAGCCGGCGCCTCGATCGGCGGCAGGAGCGGAGTGAATGCCGGCACCGGTGCATCGATTGGCGGCCGCAAGCGCTTTACCACTGGTGCCGGCGCCTCGATCGGCGGCAGGAGCGGGGTAAATGCCGGCGCCGGTGCATCGATTGGCGGCAGTAGGGGCGTTAGCGCTGGTGCCGGCGCCAATGTGGGCGGCACTGGTGGCGTCACGGCTGGCCTGGGTGCCAATGTCGGTGGCACTGGTGGTATCACTGCCGGCGCAGGCGCCAATGTGGGCGGCACCGGCGGAATTATGGTTGGCGCAGGCGCAAATGTAGGCGGCACCGGCGGCATTACAGCGGGCCTGGGTGCCAATGTCGCTCGCACGAGCGGTGTCGGTGTCGGCGTCGGCGGCGGAACGCCTGCTGCGACGCTTGGCACTCTTGGAACACCGGGCACTCCCGGCATGCCGAGCGTGGTCGCGCAGATGTCCAGCAGCCAACTGATGCGCATGAAGAAACGCTGTGTCGACGTGCTCAGCAGCGAAGGCACCTATGACCGCGACTTGCGGCAGCTTTGCATGCTGATCGCGCGTCGCTGAGCACTCGCAAACGAGAGTGCGCATCGGCCGTGGAGGCTTTGACAATACTCTCCTGGCCTCGCGGCCAGCCCGCCACTCGTAAGGTGGCGGGCTTCTTTGCAGTCAGGGTCGCTGCCCTGAGCGGCTGACTACGGCGGGGTAGCTACGCTTGCGGAGCAAGACCGAGTGGAACCTGAACTCAGGGCGTCTGCCAATTCCGCCACAACCGCGTCGCCCGGCGCTCCCATGTAGCCATCATTCTGTCAATGTCGCGGTCAAAATAGGGGTCGTTCGCCGGCGCATGGTCCCGAAAATCGAAAAATCGTTTTTCGGGATCATGCGCCAAAATCAAGGTGCTACAGCGTCCTTGCGCGTCCAAGAAGGACGCGCGGCGCTGTAGACGCGAAGATGGTTGAAAATTAGCCGCGCCTGTGACAAAAGGCGTGTCGAATGTGACGGGATGCGACGATCCGCTTCTGCAGAATGTGATAAGAAGTAGGAAAAACAAAGACTTATTCACATTTTGGAGCGTATTTCTGGAGGATTTGAGCCGCGTTGGGCGGACAAATTGCCAAGTCCCGCACCAAAAGCCATTCCCGGCAAGATCATACCGGCAGGCTGTAAACGGCAGGAGCCGTTTGGCTGCCTCATTGGTGGAAACAAAGGTTCTATGATGCAGGTCACCGAAACGCTCAACTCCGGTCTCAAGCGCGAGATCAAGATCACCGTGCCGGCCGGTGACATGGAAGCCAAGCTGATGGCGCGGCTTTCCGATGCCAGGAGCAAGGTCCGCATCAACGGCTTCCGTCCCGGCAAGGTGCCGGTGCAGCACCTCCGCAAGGTCTACGGCAAGTCGTTCATGGCCGAAGTGGTCAACGAGATCCTCAACGATTCGACCCGTTCGATCATTACGGGGCGCGGCGAAAAGGCTGCCATGCAGCCCGAAGTAATCATGACCGAGGACGAGAAGGAGGCCGAGAAGATCCTGGCCGGCGGCGCCGACTTCGAGTTCCGGCTGAACTACGAGATCATCCCGCCGATCGAGATCAAGGATTTCTCCGACATCAAGGTGACACGTCAGGTGTTCGACGTGCCGGATTCGGAAATCGACGAGCAGGTCCAGCGTGTCGCCGAATCGGCGCGCACCTACGAACCGAAGGCCGGAAAGGCCGCCGAAGGCGACCGCGTGACGATCGACTATGTCGGCAAGATCGACGGCGAAGCCTTCAGCGGAGGCGCCGGCACGGACCAGCCGCTGGTGCTCGGTTCCAAGGAATTCATTCCCGGCTTCGAGGATCAGCTCATCGGCAGCAAGGCCGGCGACGAGACGCAGGTCACGGTCACGTTCCCGGAAAACTACCAGGCGGCGCATCTTGCCGGCAAGGAAGCGACCTTCGACGTCACCGTCAAGGAAGTGTCCAAGCCCGGTGCGTTGGAAATCAACGACGAAACGGCCAAGAATCTCGGCCTGGAATCGCTGGAGCGCCTGCGTGAGGTGGTGCGCGGCCAGATCGAGAACCAGTTCGGTTCGATGACGCGCCAGAAGATCAAGCGCCAGCTGCTCGACCAGCTCGACGCCGCCTACTCGTTCGAGGCGCCGTCGAAGCTCGTCGAGGCCGAGTTCAACAACATCTGGAACCAGGTCAACCGCGATCTGGAAGCCGCCGGCCGCACCTTCGCCGACGAGGAGACGACGGAAGAAGAGGCGCGCGCCGAATATATGCGGCTTGCCGAGCGCCGCGTGCGTCTCGGCCTGGTTCTCGCCGAAATCGGCGAGAAGGCCGGCGTCACCGTGTCGGACGAGGAATTGCAGCGTGGCCTGTTCGAGCAGGTGCGCCGCTATCCGGCCGCCCAGCAGCAGGAAGCCTTCGAATTCTACCGCAGCAATCCCGAAGCGCTGAACACGCTGCGCGCGCCGCTGTTCGAGGAGAAGGTGGTCGACCATCTGCTCAGCCAGATTTCGGTCACCGACGTCAAGGTAAGCAAGGAAGAGCTGATGGCCGACGACGAGGACAGCGAGACGGCCAAGGCGAAGCCGGCGAAGAAAGCTGCCGCGAAGAAGGCCGACGCCAAGAAGGCCGACGATGCGGAAGAGCCCAAGAAGAAGGCCGCGCCGAAGAAGAAAGCCGCCAAGGACGCCGAATAACACGGCATTCTGCGAATTGCGAAAGGCCGCCCTCGAGGCGGCCTTTTTCGATGCTGTCGACGTCGCAAGGCCGCTGCCGCCCTAGTTGCCAGGCAATTGATTGACGAGGATCCGCATCACCGTCACTCGTTGGGGCAGTTCAACGAGAAACTCTTCGTCACGCGGCAGGTGATGGATCTTGTGCGGGTCGCCGCCGGTGAAGCTCGCCATGGCTTCGACGTCAGGCCAGTACGAGATCGTCACGAACTCTGTTTCTTCTTCACGATCTTCGCGAAACAACTGCACGCCAAGTGCCTTCTCCTGAAGCGGCGGAATGCCTTCGCGGCGTAAATATGGCTCGTAGACGTCTGCCAGATCACGGCGTGTCCTTCCCCGCCAGATCCGGGCGATTGTGGCGTTGTCGATCATGGAGTGCGCTCCTCTCGATGGGTTGTGATGAGGATGGGGCAGCGATGGCGAATCCGCTGCGGTGTTGTGCGGGGCGACTAATCCAGGACCTTGCCCAGAAACCGTCGCACCAATGGCAGGGCGACCTCGAAATGGGTCTCCAGCAGCCAGTGCCCTGCGTCGTCCAGCAAATGCAGTTCGGCCTCGGGGAGATCGCGCAGATAGGCGCGCGCTGCCGGCTCGGGCATGTATTCGTCCTTCGGGCCCCAAAGGATCATTGCCGGCGGCTGTTGCTCGCGCAGGTATCCCTGGTAACGAGGGAACCAGTCGAGATTAGCCTTGAGCTTCTCCATCAGTCCGACTGAAAGCGCACGGCGCACGGGCGTATCCATCAGCGGCCAATGCAACTTCCACATATCGGGCGGGACACGTTGGGCGACGTGTTCATCGACTTCGCCGACGAACTCGGCGCGAAAGCCGTCCTCGCTCACCGCCTTTTCCAACGGCGCGCGGTTCTCTGGTGACGGATCCCGCCAGAAGCGCCGGATCGTTTCGTATTTAGGGCCAAGAGCATCCGCGTAGATGTCGCCATTCTGGATGACGAGGCCCCTGATCCGCGATGGATGCGCTATAGCGTGGCGCAGGCCGATCTGCGAGCCGTAATCGTGCAACCATAACGCGTAGCTGCCGAGCCCGAGCGCGTCTGTGAACCGCTCCAGGAAAGTCGCGTAGGCGTCAAAATCATAACCGAACCGTGCCGGATCGGGGGTTCCACTATAGCCAAAGCCGGGGAAGTCCGGCGCGACCGTTCGCCAGCGATCGGCGAGTGCCGGCATCAGCCGGCGATATTGGAAGGATGAGCAGGGATAGCCACCGGCGCGGCGGCAGGACCTGCTTCTCTGTAAAAGACCGTGTCGCCATCGATCGTGCGGGTGCCTGGCGCACCTCCAGGACGCTCCTGTCGTTCATGGACGCTTCTCTGATCTTTGATCTTGCAGACGTTGAACCGACCGTAGCTGGTCTAACGCCGTTAGCCGGTATGCGTTCCGACTGCGCTCGACGCCGATCGAGCGGCCTTATCGTTTCGGCGGCAATCCTGCTGATCGACTTGTTCTATCTGCCGGCCAGATTCTGTGGTATGTAGATGCCGCAATTCCATACGGGAGACGCGGATATTCCGCTCTGTCGTGCAAGGGGCGCATGGCGGCGAAAGTGTCGGCAGGCGCAGATCGTCCAAGACAGGTTTGGCGATCGGGGAGGGAATGCCATGCGTGCAATCTTTGTCGCTGTCGTGTCCGTTGCGACGTTCATCACAAACCAATCGCAGGCACAGGATGCCGCCGCGGGTGAGAAGGTCTTCGCCAAATGCAAGGTCTGTCACGTCGTTGACAAGGACCAGAACAAGGTCGGTCCATCGTTGAGCGGCGTTATCGGCCGGACGGCCGGCACGCATCCGGGGTTCAAATATTCCAAGCCCATGACCGAGGCGGGTAAATCCGGCGTCAAATGGGACGAAGCCACGCTGACGGCCTATCTTCGCGATCCCAAGGCCATGATCAAAGGCACGAAGATGGCGTTTCCCGGCCTCAAGAAAGACGAGGATCTCGCCAACGTCATCGCCTATCTGAAGCAATTCTCCAAATGATCCGGTTTTTCCGCCAGGAAGTAACCCGGTTCTTCCGCCAGGAAGTAACCTGGCTCTTCCGCCGGCCGATGGGCCGGCCAGATTGCCTGCCCCCATCGGTGGTCGCCTGAAATGTCGGTTCGGGAAAGCGGCCTCAAGGATACCGGTATCCAGATCTCGGAAGCGACCGTCGGTGATTTCTTCGCGCTTCTGAAACCACGCGTCATGGCGCTTGCTGTTTTTACCGCTTTCGTCGGCCTGATGGTGGCGCCTGGGGCGATGAATCCGGTGATCGCCGTGATTGCAATTGGTGCAATTGCAGTTGGAGCGGGAGCGGCCGGGGCACTCAACATGTGGTACGATGCCGATATCGACGCGTTGATGTCGCGCACGTCAAAGCGGCCAGTCCCTTCAGGCCGGGTCATGCCAGGCGAAGCTCTCGCCTTCGGCCTCGTGCTTTCCGTACTTTCGGTCATGACGCTCGGCGTGCTGGTTGGGTGGCTTGCCGCATCGCTGCTGGCTTTCACCATATTCTTCTACGTGGTCATCTACACGATGTGGCTGAAACGCTCGACGCCGCAGAATATCGTCATAGGCGGCGCCGCGGGTGCCCTGCCTCCTGTCATCGGGTGGGCGGCGGCCACCGGCGCCGTCGGGGCTGAAAGTCTCATCCTGTTTCTGATCATCTTCCTCTGGACGCCGCCGCATTTCTGGGCGCTCGCGCTGTTCAAGATCGGCGACTATGCTGCTGCCGGCATTCCCATGATGCCGAACGTGGCCGGCCAGGCTTCGACCAGAAAACAGATCTTCGTCTATTCACTGATCCTGGCACCAATCGGCGTGCTGCCTTGGGCTTTTGGATTCGCGAGCGGATTGTACGGGATTGTTTCGGCCGCATTGGGCGCGGGCTTCATCTGGCATGCCTGGAAGCTTCTGGTCGACAAAATGCGTGTTGAAGGGTGGGAGATGAAACGCGCAAAGGCGCTGTTTGCCTATTCGATTCTCTATCTTTTCGCGATCTTTGCCGTGCTGCTTGCCGATACCATTGCAATGCGTGTCGTCATGTCAGCCGGAAATTGACGGTATGATCTGCCTCGTGGCTGCATTGAATCCTGATGTTCTCGGATTGCTTGCCGGGTTAAGAATCGGCGAATTGCTGAACGAGGTGCGCCCCGAACCTGCTCAAACCTCACATTGGCACTGCGCAGAACCCCAGCAACAGCAGAATAACTACGCCAAGGCCGAGCATGAGAACGGTCTTTCCATCCATGACCTTCACCCTTCAACCCAGCTTGGAGAATATCGAAGAAATGCGGTTAGAGCTAGCCGGATCACCGGAGCCGTCCTCTCAAGACAAAGGGCGGCGACAAATCCCCTGCAAGAGCGTATGTTGATCATGGTGCAGGTCGCGGTTTTGCGTGGCCAGTCACGCTGAACGGCAGCACCGTAAAATCGCGACCTTACCGGACCTGGTCTGGAGGAATGGTCATGGCAAGTTTTCACGTGATTGCAGGCGCCAGCGAGACGCTGGAGCACACCAGAATTCGAAAGATCGGCGTTTCCGACCTTTTCGACGCGCTCAAGCGCGGCGTCGACGATTTCATGGTCAAACCGTCGCATATCGTTTTCCTCTGCCTGATCTATCCGCTTGTCGGCGTCGTGCTCGCCGTCTGGACGTCGGGCAACAATGCGCTGCCGCTGTTGTTTCCGCTGGTGTCGGGTTTTGCGCTGATCGGTCCATTCGCGGCGATCGGCCTCTATGAGATTAGCCGGCGACGGGAGGCCGGGCTCGACGCCTCCTGGAGCCACGCTTTCGGGGTCAGGAATTCTCCGGCGCTGCCGGCCATCGCGGCGGTCGGGATCATGCTGCTTGCGATCTTCATCGCCTGGCTTTTGACCGCGCAGATATTTTACCAGCAAGTGTTCGGCCCGGCCCCGCCGGAATCGCTCTCCAGCTTCATCAGTGAAATATTCGCCACCGGACGCGGCTGGACGCTGATTATCCTTGGCCACGCTATCGGCTTTGTCTTCGCCGCCGTGGTGTTGTGCACCACGGTCGTCGCGTTCCCGTTGTTGCTCGATCGTGATGTCGGTGCCTACGAAGCCATCCACACCTCAGTGCGTGTGGTCCTGGCGAACCCGATCGTGATGGCTGTCTGGGGACTGATTGTCGCCGTCGCGCTGATCATTGGTTCGCTGCCGGTGTTCGCCGGGCTAGCGGTGGTGCTGCCGATCCTCGGTCACGCCACCTGGCACGTCTATCGGAAAGTTGTGGAATCGCCGGCCTCCACCAGACCGGCTAACTGACAAAATCCTGCCTGCCGCACCGGCGAGAGCATCGGTGCGGCAAGTTGGCCAGGGTGTTCAGTAAGCCGGGTAGCTAAAGCGGGCCTGGCGTGCGTCGCTGGTCAGGTTGCGGAAATCCTTGCCGCTGACATGCACGAGCGTCCTGTGGTCGCCGCCCTCGAAATAGATGTCGGCGGCATTGCCGAGGCTCTCATCGAGAATCACCGGCACATCGTAGGCCGCGCCGATCGGCGGGATGGCGCCGGTGTCGCAATCCTCGAAGAGCGAAACCACCTCGTCTTCGGAGGCGAGTCCGATACGTTTGTCCATGACATCCTGCAACGTGCCGAGCTCGATCCTGTGCGTGCTAGGAACCACGGCCAGCGCATAGCCGAGTTCGTGGTGAACGACCACCGATTTGGCCATTATGCTGCCGGGCACATGCGCCGCTATGGCGGCCTGCCTGCTTGTCGACGTGCGGTGGTGCTCGACGGTGTCATAGGAAATTCCTTTCCCGTCGATAAAGTCCTTCAGTCTGTTTGCGATCGTCATCCTGAGCCTCCCTTGCTGGAGTTCGCGACGCATGTGGAAACGCAGGCAATCATTCTCCTTCCGTCGTTTCCCGTGCTAACAAAAATGGGCCAGCTGTCGATTGTTTCAAGGCAGACAGGAGCGGACCGCAACTAGCGCTTCCAGCTCTTGACGGGAGACGCCGTCGACCCTGTACCCGGATTGCGCGTCAGGGCTCGGCCCCAAAAAACACCATCCGGGTGAGAAGCGTGTAATCCGATTCGAAGACCATCATTGTCACGAACACCAGCACCAGTATCGGCGGCAATATGATCGCGTATGTCAGCGCCAGCCGTTCCCAGGCCATGTGCATGAAGACCGCGACGATCAGCCCGGCCTTGAGCATCATGAAGATCAGGATCAGCGACCATCTGAGATAGCCGTGGATGCCGAGATAATCGACCATATAGGAGCAGGCGCTGAGGATGAACAGCCATGCCCAGACGACCAGATAGAGCTTGATCGGGTGCTCCTGATGAACCTCCGCGGGGGCGATGCCGGTTGCTGTCGCATCATGCGCTTGAGCTCCGTGCAGCGTATGTTGCCCCAGGCCATTTGCGGTTGCTTCAGCCATATCTGCCTCTCACCAAAGCCATATCTGCCTCTCACCAAAGATAGAAGAATGCGAAAATGAACACCCAGACCAGGTCGACGAAATGCCAGTAGAGCCCCATGATCTCGACGTTCTCGTAGCGACCCCTGCGGCTGGTGAAGAAACCAGGCCGTCCCGTGTCGTAATCGCCGCGCCAGACCTTTCGCGCCACGATGATCAGGAAGATCACCCCAAACGTCACATGGGTGCCGTGAAAGCCGGTGATCATGAAGAAGGATGACCCGAACTGCGCCGCACCCCACGGATTGCCCCAGGGCCGTACCCCTTCGGTGATCAGCTTGGTCCATTCGAACGCCTGCATGCCGACGAAGGTCGCGCCGAGTGCTGCGGTCAAAAGCATGAGGATCGCCGTTTTGCGGCGGTCGCGGCGATAGCCGAAGTTGACCGCCATGGCCATCGTTCCGCTGCTCGAGATCAGCACGAAGGTCATGATGGCGATAAGGATCAGCGGAATGTCCGAGCCGCCAATGTGAAGGGCAAAGACCTCGCTCGGATTGGGCCACGGCACTCGGGTAGACATGCGCGCGGTCATGTAGGAGAGCAGGAAGCAGCCGAAGACGAAGGTGTCGCTGAGCAGGAATATCCACATCATGGCCTTGCCCCAGGACACGTTCTTGAACGCTCGCTGATCCGAGGACCAGTCGGCGGCGACGCCTTGCAGGCCCGCCGGCCGCGGCTGTGCTTGGCCAGTATGCGTCAGTGTCGTGTCTGCCATCCGCCCGGCCCTCCTAGGTCAGCAACTGTCGGCAAATCTCGATAAAAGTAGCGGCCCAGCCGGCCAGAAGTGCGAAGATGGCGAGCCAGACGAAAAGCAGGAAATGCCAGTACATGGCGCACAATTCGACGCTGAGGCGAAGCCGCTCCGGCGGTGTTCCGTTCCACGCGCCGGCAGTCGTTCTGCTCAAGGCGACCAGCCCTCCGAGTATGTGCAGGCCATGCATCCCGGTTATCAGGTAGAAAAAACTGTTGGCCGGATTGGCGGTCAGCAAGTAGCCGTCGGCGGTCAGTTCCCGCCATGCCACAAGCTGTCCGATCAGGAAGCCAAGTGCGGTGAGCCCAGCTGTGACGAGGCCAAGCCTGACCGTGTCGATTTGGCCCCGGCGCGCAGCGACCGAGGCGCATTGCAGCGCGATGCTGCTCAGGACCAGCACGCCTGTGTTGAACCAGAGCACGCGCGGTAGCGGCAACGCCTGCCAGTCCGACAGCGCCATGCGCATGAAATAGGCGCTGGTGAAAAGCGCGAACAGGCAGCCGACGACGGCGAGGAAGACGCCGAGGCCGATCTTGGCGGTCGGCAGCGCCGATCCTTCCGAGCCGATAACATCCCCGATCACACCTTGCTCGAGCCATGGCTTGGCCATCAGCCGTTGGTGGGAGAGCCACCATCCGGCAAAGCCGGCGATCACGAGGAGGAAGACCAGAATGACGCTCATGCCGGCTCTCTTGAGGATCCGAAGGAGCCCGGCATGTTTTGCGGGATAAAGTCCTCTTTGGCGCCCGGCACGCTGTAGTCATAGGCCCAGCGATAGACGATCGGCAGTTCTTTGCCGAAATTGCCATGGGCGGGCGGTGTTTCGGGCGTCTGCCATTCGAGCGTCGTGGCGCGCCACGGATTGCCGCCGGCTTCCCGGCCATGGCGGATGCTCCAGATCAGATTGAACAGGAATACTATCTGGGCGAAGCCGACGATAAAGGCCATGACGCTGATGAACGAGTTCAGGTGGTGGGCCGATTCCGTCATCACCGTCATGTCGGTCAGTTCGTTGTAGCGGCGCGGCACGCCCATCAGGCCGATGTAGTGCATGGGAAAGAAAATCAGGTAGGCACCGAGGAAGGTGACCCAGAAATGGAACTGGCCCATTGCCTCGTTCATCATCCGGCCAGTGACCTTCGGGTACCAGTGATAAATCGCCCCGAAGATCACGAGAATCGGGGCGACGCCCATGACCATGTGGAAATGGGCGACGACGAACATCGTGTCCGACAGCGGAACGTCGACGACGACGTTGCCGAGAAACAATCCGGTCAGCCCGCCATTGACGAAGGTGACGATGAAGGCCAGGGCAAAAAGCATCGGTATTGTGAGGTGGATGTCGCCGCGCCACAGCGTCAGTACCCAATTGTAGACCTTGATCGCGGTCGGTACAGCAATGATCAATGTCGTGGTGGCGAAGAAGAAGCCGAAATAGGGATGCATGCCGCTGACATACATGTGGTGGGCCCAAACCACGAAGCTCAGCGCGCCGATGCCGACGATGGCCCAGACCATCATCCGGTAGCCGAAGATGTTCTTGCGCGCATGGGTGCTGATCAGGTCGGATACGATGCCGAAGGCCGGCAGCGCCACGATATAGACCTCGGGGTGGCCGAAGAACCAGAACAGATGCTGGAACAGGATCGGGCTGCCGCCGCCATGCTGCAACTGTTCGCCCATCTCGACGATCGCCGGCATGAAGAAGCTGGTGCCGAGCGCACGGTCGAACAGCATCATCACGCAGGCGACAAACAGCGCCGGAAAGGCGAGCAGCGCCATGACCGTCGCGGTGAAGATACCCCAGACAGTCAGCGGCAGGCGCATCAGCGTCATGCCGCGTGTGCGGGCCTGCAGCACCGTCACCACATAGTTCAAGCCGCCCATGGTGAAGCCGATGATGAACAGGATCAGCGAGATGAGCATCAGCATGATGCCCCAGTCCTGGCCGCCTGGTGTGCCGGTCATGATCGCCTGCGGCGGGTAGAGCGTCCAGCCGGCACCCGTCGGCCCGCCGGGCGCAAAGAAGCTCGACACCAAAACCAGTACGGCGAGCAGGTAAATCCAGTAGCTCAGCATGTTGACATAGGGAAAGACCATGTCGCGCGCGCCGACCATCAGTGGGATCAAGTAGTTGCCGAAGCCACCCAGGAAGAGTGCCGTGAGCAGGTAGATCACCATGATCATGCCGTGCATGGTGATGAACTGGTAGTAGGCTTCCGGGGTGATGAAGTCGAACGTGCCGGGGAAGCCGAGCTGCAGCCGCATCATCCAGGACAGCACCAGCGCCACCATGCCGATTGCCGTGGCCGTCGCCGAATACTGGATGGCGATGACCTTGGCGTCCTGCGAGAAAACGTATTTCGTCCACCAGCTGTGCGGATGGTAGAGTTCCATCTCCGGGACTTCGGCCGGCGGCACCGCATCTGCAGGCGTGATATCGACCATAGGAACACCTCCGTGCCCTTCTCGGCCAGGCTCGACAGTTTCGAGCCCTGCCGCAATTTCAACCCACGTCGCCGTCTTTCACGGCGTCTACTCTGCCGAGCCCACCTGCTGGGGGGCCGACAATTGCGCAAAAGTCTGCTGTTCGCCGAGCCAGGCCGTATAATCTTCCTGCGTGTCGACCATGACCACACCATGCATCAAAGGATGCCCCTGGCCGCAAAGTTCGGCGCACAGGACCTGGAAGGTTCCGGTCTTGGTCGGGGTGAACCAGAAATAGGTGACCGAGCCCGGGATCATGTCCATCTTGGCGCGGAATTCAGGGACATAGAAATCATGCAGCACGTCGATCGAGCGAAGCAGCATCTTGACCGGCTTGCCGACCGGCAGATGCAGATCGGCGGCTTCGACGACGACATCGTCCTGGCCACTGGGATCGTCGGCAATGACGCCCAGGGGATTTTCAGGGCTGACGTTACGGGTGTCGGATGTGCCGAGCTTGCCGTCCTTGCCGGGCAAGCGGAAACTCCATTGCCATTGCTGGCCGACGACTTCGACCACAGTTGCGTCGCTTGGGACGCTGACGAACTGGTTCCAGACGAACAGGCCGGGAACCAGCATGGCCGTGACCCCGGTTGCGGTGACGATCGTCAGCCACCATTCGAGCCGCTTGTCCTCGGGTTTGTATGCCGCCTGATTGCCTTCCCGATGACGGAAGCGGAAGACGCAATAGGCCATGAATAGGACGACGGCGGCGAAGACGACGCCGGTGATCCAGAAGGTGATGATGATGGTGTTGTCGATATAGTCCCAGTTCGAGGCAATCGGCGTCCACCACCATGGGCTCAGGAAGTGGAACAACACTGAGCCCACAACTACCAAAACGAGTACAAGCGCGATGGCCATATCCCGTTTCCTCCCGGCATTCCAAGGGCGCGAAGCCGTCCCAGGAAATGCCAAGTGCATCATAGCTCGATTTCCGGTCGAAATTCTAGTGCGGTCGTCCGGTCAGCCGAAAACGCAATGGCGATGATGTGGAAAAACCTAAGAAGAAGAAGGCTGCGGCGAAGAAAAAGCCCGCCAAAAGCGCCGAACAACACGGGTTTCCGCCGAATTGTGAAAGGCCGCCCCATGGGCGGCCTTTTCGTTTGTGACCTTAGAGCGATGTGCGGCCACTTAGACGGACAAAGTACACTCTGCACTCTCACTATCTGCACATCGTGCTGTCCGCGAATCGATCCCGATTCGAGCCGATGCGGCAGGCGATAGATTCGTGCCCAAGCAGCGGTTGGCGGCTGGCGATACGAGGTTTTGATCATTATCTGCGCCGAGTTGCAAAGTGCAGGTCGTTGGAGGGATCGTTGAAGCTATTCGTCGGCATTGGAGGCGCGGTCGCCACGGCGTTCCTCCTCGCGCTGGAGCGCATGGCTGCAGTTGCACGATGCCGTCTCCGCCAGCCGGACGATCACCGTGTCGGTGACCGTCGACAAGGCCCAGCAAGGTCAAGCTGGTCGGTCGGCAAGCGCGGGAGGAGGCTGGTTCGGGATGGTGTCGACGGGATCAGGCGATTGGTTTCCGCAGACCGGCTCCAGCTGTCCTGGCGGTTCGGGCTGCTGTCGGGGCGAGGCGAGGCCGATTTCGACTTGCCGGGCTCAGCGAGGCGGTCGGCCAGATCGCCGGCACCTGCAACACCGAGTTGCCGTGATCGGATCAGCAACGCTCGCCTCAACCACTAAGAAATCCAGTGAGTTATTCCGGCGCAAACGTCTCGAACGCAACCGCGCAGCCAGCGATGCGCCGGATCGGCATCGAGCCGCGGGTGCCACAAAAGTGAAACCGTGATTTCCGGCAAGGGAACCGGCAAAGGGAACCAGAACATCCCGTCGCGCAGGTTCCCCGTATAGCGTTCGGGAACGCTGGCGATCAGGTCCGAGGCACGCGCCAGGGCCAGAGCTTCCGAAAAGCCGCCGACGACCGTCACGATCTCTCGTTTCAACCCCAACGGCTCAAAGGCATCGTCGATCGGCCCCCTGTCGAGCCCGCGACGGGAGATGAGGATGTGCCGGCAGGCTGCGTAACGGGCAGGGGTGATCGTCAGCTCGCATAATGGATGCCCCATCCGCACGACGCCGACGAAACGATCACTAAACAGCGCTTGCGCGCGCACCTCCGGTCCCGTGGCCTTTCCGACGACGCCGGTTTCAAGATCTACGCTGCCGTCGCGCAGAGGCGTGCTGTCCTTGTCTGGCTTCAACACAAAACGCAGCCGCACGCCCGGTGCTTGTTGGCCGACGCGCGCAATGAGATCCGGTCCGAAATTCTCGACAAAGCCATCCCTGTTTCGAAGCGTGAAGGTTCGCGCGAGGCGTTTCAGGTCGAGCGTCTCAACAGGACGCAGAACGGCTCCGGCGTCCTCCACAAGCTGACCGACGCGCTCGCGGAGCTCGATGGCTCGAGGTGTGGGCACGAGGCCGCGTCCAGCCCTGACCAGCAGCGGATCGCCGGTCGTCTCACGCAATCGCGCCAGCGCCCGGCTCATTGCCGACGGGCTCAGCCGCAGCCTCTTGGCGGCGCGCGCAACGCTGCCTTCAGTCAGCAGCACATCAAGGGTGACAAGCAGATTGAGATCGGGATGCGACATGTGCTGAGCGTAGCACGGTTAGCACGATCTGACATAGCGTCAAACGCAATGATTAAGTGCAAATGATGCATCTTCCGCCATATTAGGCAAAGGACTACGTCTCTGACAGCTCCGTTTTAGGAGCCGCCAGAAAACGGAGTTCATGTTGAAGCCAATCGATGCAGCACTGGCAGTCGCTGGAAATCCAGAACGGGCACCTTCGGTTCGGTGGGCACTCGCCAGCCTTTCGTTGTCGATGTTGCTGTCCTCACTCGGGATCAGCATCGCCAATGTCGCCTTGCCGACGTTGGCGCATGCGTTCAGCGCCTCGTTCCAGGACGTCCAGTGGATCGTGCTGGCTTATCTCCTCGCCATCACCACCCTGATCGTCAGCGTCGGACGGCTTGGTGACATCACCGGCCGCCGGCGCCTGCTGCTGGCCGGGCTCTTCCTGTTCACGACGGCCTCAGTCCTGTGTGGCGTCGCGCCGACGCTCTGGCTGCTGATTGCAGCCCGGACCGCCCAAGGTTTGGGAGCGGCCATCATGATGGCCCTGACCATGGCTTTCGTCGGTGACACGGTTCCGAAGGCAAGGACCGGCAGCGCCATGGGGCTGCTCGGAACGATGTCGGCGATCGGCACCGCTCTCGGTCCATCGCTCGGCGGCCTTCTGATTGCCGGAGCCGGTTGGCGGGCGATCTTCCTTCTCAACGTGCCACTGGGTTTGCTGGCATTTGGTCTCGCCTATCGCTATCTGCCGGCTGATCGCCGGGGGCCGAAGACGGATCGGGCCGGCTTCGACATTGTCGGCACGCTGCTGCTTGCCTTGACGCTTGGCGCCTATGCGCTCGCGATGACGATCGGGCGTGGCAGTTTTGGTCCGCTCAACATGGCTCTGTTGGTGGCAGCCGTTTTCGGAGCCGGCCTTTTTGTGCTTGTGGAGGCGAGAGTGGCGTCGCCTTTGATCCGATTGGCGGCGTTCCGCAATGCGATGCTGAGTGTGAGCCTCGCCATGAGCGCGCTCGTTGCAACGGTGATGATGGCGACGCTGGTGGTCGGGCCGTTCTATCTGTCTCGTGCGCTCGGGCTCGACGCGGCTCTTGTTGGCATCGTCATGTCGGTCGGTCCGCTCGTCGCCGCGCTGACCGGTGCGCCAGCTGGTCGCATAGCCGACCGTTTTGGCGCTGGGCGCATGACCATCATTGGGCTCATCGCGATAGCCGCCGGTTGCTTCATTCTATCCGTGATGCCGGCAATATCAGGCATCCCCGGCTACATCGCCCCGATCGCAGTCATCACATCGGGCTATGCGCTGTTCCAAACCGCCAACAACACCGCTGTCATGTCGGATATCCGCGCGGACCAGCGGGGCGTCATTTCCGGCTTGCTCAATTTGTCGCGCAATCTGGGACTCATCACTGGCGCATCCGTCATGGGTGCTGTGTTCGCGTTCGCCTCAGAGGCGATCGACATCACTACGGCGCGCCCCGAGGCCGTTGCCGCCGGTATGCGGATCACGTTCGCGGTCGCGGCTATACTGATCGTCGTCGCGCTCGCCATCGCGGCTGGCAGCCGTGCTCCCGCGACACGTCCTTCGCTGCCTGGCGTGTCATGACACAAGACGGGACGCTTTCGGCCAGAAGCCGACGCAAGTTCTAACAGGGCGTCAGATCAGCAGCAGGCCCTTCATGCTGGCATGACCCTTCTTGCCGATGATGATGTGATCGTGGACAGCGATGCCGAGCGGTTTGGCTGTCTCGATGACCAGCTTGGTCATCTCGATGTCGGCGCGCGACGGCGTCGGATCGCCTGACGGATGATTATGCGCCAGAATGATCGCTGTGGCGGAGAGTTCGAGCGCGCGCTTGACCACTTCTCGCGGATAGACCGGCGTGTGGTCGACGGTGCCGACCTGCTGCACCTCGTCGGCGATCAGTGCGTTCTTCTTGTCGAGAAACAGGATACGAAACTGCTCGCGCTCCTCGAAGGCCATGACCGACCGGCAGTATCCGAGAACCTGCGTCCAGGACGACAAGACCTCGCGGCCTTTGATCTCGCTACGTGCCGCGCGATGGGCGGCCGCGGCAACGATCTTCAGATCGAGCGCCACCGCCGGGCCGATACCCCTGACCTCCTCAAGCCGCGCGACCGGCGCGCCAAGCACCTCGGCCAGCGTGCCGAAGCGCGCCAGCAATGCCTTGGCGACGGGCTTGGTGTCGGCGCGGGGGATCAGGCGAAAGAGCAAGAGCTCCAGCAATTCGTAATCGGGGAGGGCGTCGGAACCCGCGGCCGCGAACCGTTGGCGTAAACGGTCGCGATGGCCGAGATAATGCGGCTTTTCGACCGACGTGGCTTTCGCGAGCGATTTTGTCGGTCTCTCGGGAAAGAAACCCCGCTCGTCGTCGTCGCTGGTTGTCCCCATGGCCGCCCGCATTTTCTTGACCGGAAAGATCCGGCCCTTGCACAAACACTAGGCCGGCAGGCCGGGACGGTCGAGGCTTTTTGGCGACAGCGTGAAAATCTCGCATCCGGTCTCGGTGACGCCGATCGTGTGCTCGTACTGCGCCGACAGCGAGCGGTCGCGTGTCACCGCCGTCCAGCCGTCCGACAGCACTTTTACGTGCGGCCGGCCGAGATTGATCATCGGCTCGACGGTGAAGATCATGCCCGGCCGCATCTCGACGCCCTCGCTGGCGCTACCATAGTGCAGGATGTTCGGCGCATCGTGAAAGAGCTGGCCGACGCCGTGGCCGCAGAAATCGCGCACCACCGAGCAGCGCTCGCTTTCGGCATAGGTCTGGATGGCGGCGCCGATGGCGCCGGTGCGGGCGCCGGGCTTGATCGCCGCGATGCCGCGCATCAGGCATTCATGCGTGACCTCGAGCAGGCGCTCTGCGGCGCGCTTGATCGTGCCAACCGGATACATGCGCGAGGAATCGCCATGCCAGCCATCGAGGATGTAGGTGACGTCGATGTTGACGATGTCGCCGTCCTTCAACGGCTTGTTGTCGGGAATGCCATGGCAGACAACGTGGTTGATCGAAGTACAGGACGACTTCGTGTAGCCGCGATAGTTGAGCGTCGCCGGCAATGCACCGTGATCCATGCCGAACTCGAAGACGAAGCGGTCGATGGTTTCGGTGGTGACGCCCGGCGCGACGATCGACACCAGTTCGTCGAGGCAGCGCGCGGTGAGGTCGCAGGCCTTGCGCATGCCGGCAAAGCCTTCTTCGCCATAGAGGCGGATCTGGCCGGTGTTTCTGAGTGGTGCCGTGGCGGCGTCGAGATAGGTGACCATTGTGTCCGTCTTGCTGGAAGAAAGGGCTTCGGATGAGCCCGCGTGAAAAGTCTCCCAGATTTGGCACCGGACGGCGCCAGGTTCAAGGACGAACTGCCAGCGATGGGCTCAAGCCGGCAATATTCATGTCTTGCGGCTTCATCTTGTGCCTATCCGGCCCGTGCCGGGGTGTTCGTCCGCACTGACGACATATTTCTGAACAAGAAGAGAGGCCTGAGCGAAAAGCCGGTCAAAGCAACTTTTTGCGGCGAGCGGCGCTGCTGCGGGAACGCGTTCTGGAGAGACAGGAATGGACAGATTGCAATTCGAGGTGCCGGTGCGCATCACGACCGCGCCTGGCCTGCCGGTCGAGGAAATCTACAGCGTCGAACAGGCGCTGGATTTCCTGCAAGGCTGGCCGGTTCGCCGGCAAGGCCCGGTCTATCAGGCCGCATTCAATGCCTGCTTCGGCGCCACGGTCGACCTGGTCGAGACCGAGGAGGCTTGCCGGGCGTTCATGGCGTTCTGCCGGGTGAGCCGCCTCCTGGCCAGGGATATGATGGTTCCGGGCAAGCGTTCTGGCGCGGCGAGGGGGCTGAGGGCTTAGCGGCCGAGCTGGCATCCCGCACTTCCATGCGTTCGACGAGCGGCAAATCTGCCCCAGAGCGGCATGCCCTTCGGTGATGCTGTGCCAGCCAGACACGAATCGGCTATGCCTCGCGCATGCAGGAAACGTCTCTTTACATGCCGGTGAAGCGGTTTCTTGAGGGCCTGGAATTCACCGTTAAAGGCGAAGTTGGCGGCTGCGACGTCGTGGGGTTGCGCGACGGCGAGCCGCCCGTGGTCGTCATCTGCGAATTGAAATTGCAGTTCAACCTCGAGCTCATACTTCAAGCTGTCGATCGTGCTGCGTCATGCGATGAGGTCTGGCTTGCGGCGAGGATGTCAAGTCGAGGCAAAGGCCGCGAGCACGATCGCCGGTTCCGTGCACTCTGCCGGCGGCTCGGCTTCGGCCTACTCGGGGTTGGCTCCGCCGGCAACGTCGAATTGCTGCTCAGTCCGGCCGCCTTGCCGCCCCGGCGAGACCCGAGGCGAAGATCGCGCCTGGTGGACGAGCATCGGCGCCGGCGCGGCGATCCTGTGGTCGGCGGTGGCTCGCGTACGCCGATAATGACCGCTTACCGCCAGGATGCGCTGGCCTGCGCCGCTGCGATGATCGACGGCCCGAAGCGCCCGCGCGACTTGAAAACCATTTCACCACGCGCTGCCAAGATCCTGCTTCACAACGTCTATGGCTGGTTCGCCAGGGCCGAGCGCGGCGTCTATGCGCTTACAGAGGCTGGCCAAGCAGCCTTGCAGCGCTGGCCCCAACCGGCTCCATGACGAGGCGGCACGAGTCGTTTGAGCGGCTTGCAGCGGCAGGGGACCTCTCCCGACTTGATTGCCGTTGCGTTTGGCCGCTCTGGACGGGCCAATCGCGTGCTGATCCTAAGGCAAGCCCCTCGTCAAGTAACAGAAGAGATGGAGCGGCTTGTGGTTGCCGGCCGCGCAACCTTGAGCAGATTTGTCAGCCCCAGCGGCACCGACGGCTGGATGACGGGCGTCTCGCGCTCAGGTTTCTTTAGAATGTAGAGCGGCTTGGCTGTCCTCAACTGCTGCAATTGTCGCCGGGCCTTGGCGCGCAGGGCAGTTTCCGCGGGCGCGGGCGATCCATTCTCAAGCACCAGCGTGAAAGCCTGGGCCGCCTCATCCATCCGCTGAAGGGCGAGAAGGCTGCGGCCCCGTGCATAACGCGCTAGGGTGAGGCCCGGGTCGAGGTCCGTGGCTCGTCCAAACGATTCGATGGCTGCGGAGTGGTCGTTTAGCGACTGCTGCGCAATGCCCAGGCAAAGCCAGGCGTTTACAGATTGCGGCGACATAGCTGCAAGCGCGCCGAAGCATTCCGCAGCCTGACGGTTATCGCCCTTCGTACCCAGAACGTGACCGAGTCCATACAGCGCCTGATCATGCGGGGCTCGGTGTTCAGGATTTGGCGATAGACGTTCTCAGCCTGGATGAACCAACCTTTCTGTGGAAGCGGGCCGCCTCCAGCGGGGCAGGTCTGTTCAATAGCCATGCGAACCAGCTTGAGGGCGGCCCAGGCGTTGCGGATGTTCTCTTGGGCTTCCATGCTTCCTCGCTGAGATGGACTGTCTCAGCGTCAACCGTGAAGGCGAGGCCTGTTCCATCAAAGTCTAACGACTGGGAAAACGCACTGGAAAGCACGTGCGGTAACAGTTGTTTCAACCATTACTGGTATTTTGGAGGAGTGTGGTAGCGGCTCCGACAGTGGCGCGGGAAGGCGAATTGCCGGAGCCGCCAGCGCAGCCCGTTTGGGGTTTAGACCGCGCCGTCCTGTTCTGGGACAGCGCGGTCAACGATTCATTAAAATTTTCCGGAACTAATTAAGAGCATGCTAATTGAATCGCGGTTTTGCGAGTCAATGCATGCGTTTGAAGTTTGTCCCGCCGATGATGCCCACCTTGGTTGAGAAGCCTCCCCAAGGCGATGACTGGATGCATGAAGCCAAATTCGACGGCTACCGCTCCCAGATCATCATCGACGCCGGCGGCGCTCGGATTTTCACCCGCCGCGGACTCGACTGGACCTCCAAATACCGCGACCTAGCTGCGGCGGCGCGAACGCTGGACGTCGAGAATGCCATCATCGACGGCGAAGTCGTCGTCTTGAATGAGGCTGGCCTTTCGGATTTTGCCGTGCTGCGCAAGGCCATCACCAGGCGCCAGCACGACCTCTATTTCGTCGCCTTCGATCTCAAGCACCTAAATGGCCACGACTTACCGCGATATCAGAATCCCGCTGTTTCACATCACCGGCACGAGAGATGGCAATGCGGTGCCCGGCAACAAGGAATTCGATCCGATACAACGGACCCTTCCTTACGAAGCGCTGACCATCCCTCATCAATATCTGCTCGTTCTCGACTGTGCTGACCACAATGCGTTTTCCGGCCTGAAGCACGGACCACACTCCCACGGCCCCGAGGAGGAGACCCGTTACACTCGCGTTGTACAAGACGGAGCAGTGCTGTTCTTCGATGCCTACCTGAATGAGAAAATGGCGTCTCTGGCGGCCCTTCGCCATAAGTTTAAATCCAGCCTTGAGCCGACCGATAGGTTTGAATGGAAATAGCCGGAAAGTCCGCCAGCGTTCGCCGACAGTTATTCGACCTAGATTCGACGTGTCAGGATGGGGAAGCAGCTAGTTTGATTTTTGTCTGGTACGTCCAAGGGGAATCGAACCCCTGTTACGGCCGTGAAAGGGCGTCTGGTGCCGCCAGCGCAGTTCGGTGGGGCAACGGGTCAGCTTTTACACCGTTTCAATTATCGCTTTGGCCAGCGCTTCGCCCTCGTGGACCGGCTCGGGACCATAGAGCAGCAGGACAGCTTCCTCGCTCGGCAGCACGCCAGCCGGGCAGGTCTGTTCAATAGCCATGCGAACCAGCTTAAGGCCGGCCCAGGCGTTTTGGATCGTCTCTGGCGCTTCCACTGCATCCTCGCTGAGATGGTCGGCCCGACAGCCGCTGCGGAGTAGGCAACCGACCGCCGGGCCTCACCGGCGGGGTGTGGGCGTGTCCGCCGGCTGGGAAGAATAATAAGCCGTTTCATGCAGAATTGCTAATTTAGTAAATGATCATGATCCGTTCCCCTAGCCACCAGATGGGACGGGCCTAGACTCGAATTTGTGCGTAAACCATCGATCAGAATTGGAGGCTGCGCAAATGAACCTCATTGAACAACTAGCTCGTAAACTAAGTCAGGATCGTCGCGCAATGGCGCTGATGGAAAAGCTAGCTGGGCAGTTAAGTAAAACCAAGCGTTTCAAGCGCGCGACCGAGCAACTCAGCCAAGAACGTCCCGGCAGCTCGGCCCGATTCATCCCCTTAGCCAGACACAATAACGTCTTGTTTGTTTGTCCCTCCCAGTCAAAGAATGCCGCGCCGGTTCCACCTCAACATCTGTGGGAAGGATACGCCCAGACTGAATTAGACTATTTGAAATGCGGACAAGATGACGTGGCACAAATGCTTTGCATCCTCAATGAAGTCGGGCAACCGCCTATTCCGTTGACACGCGTGCTCGATCTCGGATGCGCCAGTGGCCGCATGCTGCGATTTCTTCCGCGAGACGAGACATCAGAGCATTGGGGCCTCGACATTAATGCCGAGCATATCGCCTGGTGCCAGGAACACCTTAATCCGCCGATGCTCTTCGCAACCAACACCACAGCACCGCATCTTCCATTTGAAGACAGCACCTTCGACTTGGTTTACTGCGGATCGGTTTTCACGCATATATCCGAATTGGCTGAGGCGTGGCTCCTCGAAGTTCGGCGCGTTCTCCGTCAGGACGGTTACGCATATATCACCATTCATACTCGGCAGACGATTGATCTTCTGCGAACGAAGTATCGCGATGATCCACTTTTCTCTGACCTACTTGCAGAACTGAACTCCAACTTCGCCGAAAATAATCCTGATGGAGTCGAGTGGTCGGTGTTTACCTTCGGCGCTGACCCGAACTCTCAGGTGTTTTATGACGTCGCTTCCTTGGAGCGGCGGTGGGGCCGGATCATACCAGTTGTCGCTGTGAAGGAGCAGGCGCACGATCATCAGGCCGCAGTGGTTATGCGAAAATGAGATATACAGCCGCCGTGATGTCGAAGGAGCTTTATGACCCCACGGTCACGCTGACTGGATCAACGGTCAACTCCAAAAAGCTTGGAGTGTCATGACGCGCTGTCAATAAGCCCTTGTTGACCGGAACGTCACGCGGCGGCCAATGTAGGTTTCGTCCGCCTCGACGGTCTTGCCGTCGCCGCCCATCCGCATGAAGTCATCCGAGCGCATTGCCTCGCGAATGCGATGGGCCAGGAACCACGCGGTCTTGTAGGTGCATTCCAGAACGCGGTGCAGCTGATGGGCGCTGATGCCGTCCGTCGTGATTGGCGGCGTCCCTTGCGAAGGGCACTCACGTTCTGGTTCGCGTGTGAACCATTAGGGCCGGCGGCACGTTTCTCTGCGAATCCAACACAATTGACGGCATGACCGTGGAGGAACCAAAGCATCAGCATGCGCTGGAGAAACAAGGCACGCCTGGTGCCTTGGCGAACTTTCCTTATGACCGAATGACAGTCGAACGATTTCGGGCGGCATTTCCGCGAGCGAGGTGGAGCGACGAGCGCAGGAGCTGGTTTGTACCAGGCAAGACGGCGGCCCGCCGGGTTGGCCGCTGGCTGGCGCGTGAGGCCGAGTTGCTGGCGATCCACGCCGACAGCAAGGGGCGCGACGCGTTCGCTTTCGATCCGATCTCCAGTCCCTATCTCGAGGTTGCCGACGACCTGCGCATTCGGACACCCTATTCGAAGACCGTCCTTCGGGAACTACACGAAATTCCCTGGGCAAGTTGGGACGATGAACTCCGGGCGTGGCGCGTGCCGTTTCGATCCTATGAGGAACTGCGGCGCCGATGGCCGACAATCGAAGAGGCTGCCAGACGTAGCGAACCCGAGGAAAGGAAGCGACGACGCGAGGCGGAGAGGGACTCGGAAGCTCAAAGAACCACGCGGTTGCGATATGCGGAACGCCGCCGCCATCGCTATCCGTTGCCTGCTGAAGACTTGCCTCCGATGGGCCGCGCTGTCGCAACAGAGCAGTACGGCATTGTCGTCTTTACCGATGTGTCAGGGGAAATTGCCGAGCCGTCGGCAGTAGCTGCTTTCTACCCACATGCGACGCGGACCGACATCGACTACGTGTGGGGAACGTGGCGCTCGGCAACGCTGACGGAACTCATCAGGACATGGCCCGCTCGTCGTGAAGCCGGGCCAATGGAACATTCCCGGGGCTGGTGGCAGCCGACGCTCACCGAACTCAGAGTCGCTCGTCGAAACGCTCGCATCATCGAGCGTCGAAGGCGAAACCGCGATCTCGGTCCAACGTCATGAAACTCAGACCGCGACCCGAGCGGCCCGCTCTCTCCGCCAGAGGCGCGGGCTTTCATTTGTTCGGCGGTCCGCTGGCGGGGGACGGAGATTGAAAATCTGCGGCGATCTGTCGAGTTACACGATGGGCTGCCTGAGAAAGCCGGCGGTTACCGTTCGGACGCCCTAAGGCTCCGCGCCGCCTCATCGAGCGCCAGCGGATCGTCACCGAGGCGGTCGATAAGCTCTTGAGCTTGATCGCCGGTGATGCCTGTTCTCATCGCCAGTGCTTCCGCCGCCTCAACATCCGATTGACCAGCAGCACGCTTGCCTTGTTTCTCTCGGCTTTGGGTCTGCGCGGGAACTGGTACATCGGCACCAGATATTGCTGGTGGCCGAGCACCGAGCGAGCGGTCTTCGGTCTCGATCTCCAGCGTTGCCTGATTCCAATGGCGCTCATGCAAGCCGTGCGTCTGGCCTTCTCGTTCCCATATCTCATAAGCGCGTCGCCTAATGCGTTCGTGTTTCTCGTCTGACATGTTCATTCCTCCCGTTGCCTTTTCTCCAACGCGTGGGGCCACGGAACGATCCGATCCTACGCGCCGATTTCGGACAAAAGAGGGACGAAAGACTGGCTTCCGGAGCACCGTGCCTGCCGCGTGTTGCGACGCCGCGATGCGTTAGGTGGCCTGGAGAAAATCCTCGTGCGCTGCTGGGGAGCGATACCACGAGGGAACGCGACCGCCGCTCCGCTCGTTGATTACTTTTGATCTAGCTGCCGTCATGCCATCCACCTCAATACGCAAAACGGAATACGATCCGGAAAGCCGAATCCTTTCGGTGTGGTTCGTCGCCAGCGGAAAACGATATGAGTTTGAGGGCGTGCCGCCGGAGACTTTTGCCGCATTCAAAGCGGCCTTCGCCAAGGGCCGCTACTTCAACGACCACATCCGCAATCACTTCCGGTACCGTCGGGTTGCGGCCGGCAACGAGACGGGATGATCTGGATCTGCTGACATCGGAAGGCCATCCATCGAGACCATCGGGCTGGCTTCGCCTCACGTCAAAGGCGGCTGATGCGTAATTTGGAAAAGCGATCCGTCCCAATAAGTTCATACGAGAGGGGTTAACTATGCGATCCGCAACGGTTCTCTCCTCGTTGCTCGCGCCGGCTCTATGGGCGGCTCATCTTTTGCTTGTCGTCTGGGGACTTAATGCCGCAGCCCGGTCCGATCCGGTGTTTTGTTCCAGCGATTCATCGAACCAGAAGGTGTTTTGTTCCAGCGATTCATCGAACCAGAAAACGGGGACCGCCACGGCATGTCCGTTCGTGCTCGCGGGATCATCAAGCAACGGATCGGGGTGATTGTGCTTTGGCGTTGCGAACTCACAGCAGCGGGCGGCCTGTGCTCTTGGTCAGCGTTGGCCCAGGCTCGGCCAGGTGCGCCGCTGGCATAGGTCAGGGTGACGAACTCACGCCATCCCTCCTGCAGGCTAGGCTGATCGATCTGACGCTACCAATCCGAAATAGCAGAAGGAATATGAGGGGGCGGCATGATAGACGACGAAGCAACGCCCACCGCCAGCGCGCGGAGGGCTCAGCCCGCGAAAGGACGACGATGCAAACGGCTGAAGTCGACTGTCAGCGTCAGAGCTCAAAGCGCCGAGCCTAGAGACCGGGCAGCCTACGCGGCGCGTCGTTGAGCGAGGTGGAAACCCGAACGGGCTCGACGAGGCTCGACGGCGGTCACGATGCTGTGGTGGTGATCACAGTAGACGCGATCCGGCGAAGTTGGCCCAGCGCAAAAACGGTAACCGCCAGGTACTGACGGGTCTTCGCTCACCGGAAAGCGGCACTGATAGAGGCCTAGCTGAATGAGGGGGACATCCCTCGACGTTAGTCTGGTGTTTTCAGGCATGATGTCTTTCTAGTTTCCTAAGGTTGGCCGTAGGCCATCGCCATGATCCAATAGTCTGATTTCCCCTGTGGAGGGCAGCGCGACTGCGTCGAGTTTATCTCGCTTGGCTGGCTATGGACCACCATATGGTGTCGGGAACTGCTTCAAGCAATTACTTGCGGCTAGAAGCCACACCGCTGCTGATGGGGTGCGCGAAGCAGGCATCCTTGTCCGTGCCGGTCGCCCCCCGGGTTGCGGCAGGCGGGGTGAGGGTGGCTTGTGGGGGCCCCATGACGCCGCACGAGGGCGTGAGCCGACCCGATATTGGCGAGCTATTCCTGCGTCAGGCCGATCTTCTTGCCTATGGTGCGCACTGTTCAGGCGTCCTGGCTCAGGCCACCTTGACCATCGAGCGCCCGGTCGTCTCGTCGAACAGGCTCTGCTTGAGGACGGACAAAGCCCGCCTGAAAGACCTCGTAGGCGCAGGCGGTGCCGAAGCGGGTGACGTAGCCGCTGACGTAGCCGCTGACGTCGATGACGAGGATGTCGGCGGTGTTGGTGTCAGTCATGGTTCACTCCTTCGGGGGCAGCAGTTTCTGAACGCGGGCAAAGCCATCAAGCTGGCGTTCGATGCAGTCGGCTTCCTTGCTGTAGTCGGGCACGCCGCCGTCGATGCCGCCGGCTTGCCTGCCGCCATTGCGGGCGAGAGTCCAGAAGCTGCCTAGCCGGCCGGCAACAAATCAACGCGGTGGGCACCGGGTCAGCTTTTCCACCGTCTCAATGATGGCTTTGGCCAGCGCTTCCCTCTCATGGACCGGCTCAGGACCATAGAGCAGCAGGACAGCTTCTTCGCTCGGCAGCACACCAGCGGGGCACGTCATTTCGATAGCCATGCGAACTAGCTGTAGCCCTGCCCGTTCACCGCGTTCGTTTGCGGCACTCTCTCTGATGCGGCTGCGGAGCTTCTCGGCAAATCCTGCTCCGGCCCGCTCATCTTGGTGCTCCTGGTCGCGCGATCGTATCAAGCGCAACGTGGGTAGCAACAAAACCGTCCGGCCAGCGTTTTGCGGTCAGGAGGTGTGGAATGGCCGACGACCGACAGAAAGTGTTTGAGCGGATCAGAGCGAAAGCGAGGGGCGGACCGACGCTCACCGACACGGTGAAGGCCATTCGGAACCGTCCGCGGACGAATAGTGAAGCGACTGGCTTCAAGGGGGAGCGCCACGATGGCCCGGTGCAGGACGAAGCGAAGCATTTCCAGATTTGCCCTGTCTGCGGGCAAGAAATGGACATGCGCGATCTTGGCGAGGCTCTTCACCACGCTACGCCAAGCCACAAGCCTTTGAAGTATCCCGACTAGCGGGCTGGAGGCACGTCAGAACTGCTCGTCCTGGCGCATGGCCCGGGAGCGCGGTACATGCGGCAGATGTGCAGACGGGCTGCCCAGCGGCCGGCCTGGTGTGGCCCCAAGTCTGAGAGTTTGGTCATATTGTGCCGGCAAGGCGGAGTGTATCGGAGCCATGCCGAGGCGGGCATTATGGCCGCCTTGCGCCTGGCCCTGTCGTAGTTGCTCTTAGCTCACGTTCAGAAATCAGTGGCCACCCATGATAACTTTTGCCATCAAGTCACGAAGCCTGTTAGCGTCATAGCCTTTACCGATAGCACCGGCGCGTCGCTCTCGGGCGGTTCGAGTTACAAGATCAACCTGCCGCCGAACGTTCCAGCCGCCAACTTCTGGTCGGTGACGCTCTACGAAGCCGAGAACGCCTCGGGCCTGGCCAACGGGCAACCATTCCCGTCGCTCGGCTCGCGCGACAAGCCGGTGCAGAACGCCGACGGCAGCACGGACCTTTACCTCGGCCCCAAAGCCCCAGAGGGCAAGGCCGGCAACTGGCTCGCGACTGTGCCGAACAAGGGGTATTTCGCCATCCTCAGGCTCTACGGCCCGACCGAAGCTGCCATCGACAAAAGTTGGAAGCCCGGCGATATCGAGAAGGTGAATTGACGACAGCTGCCGATGCCGGGCGGTGAACCATTGGTCGAGATGCGACCTTCGCTGCATTACTGCAAAGGTCCGGGACTGGCGCTATTTGCTCGTTCCAATCGATGAGACGAATGACAACATTCTATCCTTTGGAGTCGTTCGTTCGCGAGTGTCGCATGACACGATCTGACCCTCGGTTGGCGTCGGGCCTTACGGCAGCCCATCGGCGCTTAGCGGAAGTTTCGTGGGCCGATCTGAAAGCGTCCTTTAGTTAGCCACAATGTGACATGGATGAACGCGCCCGCCGGTAATCTCATGAGCGCTGACGGAAAAGGTCCGGTCACGGAAAAATGGCAGGCAACGCTGCCCGCCATCTCCGACTTCACCAAACCGGCAGCGTTTACTGGTGGCCAACCATCGTGCAGAAGTCGCCATGCGACTGGTCATCAGTGGCTATGTCGCCGCATTCCTGCTTTATCGCGGCGCGATCCTCGTCTTTCAACCCCGTCCACGCGGCCTTGAAGTCGTCTTCCGACTTTAAGGTCTTCATATCGGCAGCGGTGTAGAAGGGCGCCATTTTCGTCGGCTCGTCGAGGGCGCCGCCGTGTTCGGCAAGTGCGGCGCCGGTCATCATCGAAAACGCCATCGCGCCCGTGCAAAGCATCTTGAGGTTCATGGTCATTTCCTCTCTTGGTTGCATTTATTTCGTGCTCGTGCGGGATCGGCACGGGTCGGGCCTACCCCTAGGTCAACCATAGGAGAGCACTTGGCTCCGCGATATTGTCCTTTAGGGAACTTGCGGTGGAGTCTCGTCGCCCAATTACCGGCAGCCGGAAGCGCCACCGTCACGCCCTCGCACTGATATTGTCAATGCCTATGTCATCGCCCCAGATGACGAGGATGTTGGGTTTTTTCCCGGTCTGAGCCAGCGCCTTTGGCACGGCCGGCAGCATTGATGCTACCAGCAACGAACAGCCGCTGAGCAATAGGTCGCGCCGTTTCATCCGTCCGCCCGTTTGCTGCACTCCGTGCCGGCGATCACTACCATGATTACCACTCATGACGAGCTTCCCATCTCTTGTTCACGCCTGCCATGCCAAGCGGTACTGTCAAAGCTGGCATCAAAAAAGTGTTGGCGGTATTGCCCTTTGGGGCAAAATATTCTGAACAGAACCGCTCTGCGACTTCTTCAACCAGCCAGCCTGGTACTTTTTCATCCAGGGGTAAGTTAGCAATAGGGTCCGCTCGCAGTGCGTGCGCGAGGCCCTTCGCGAAAATCTCATGCCTCAATGGGCGCGCGCTCAGCCTAGGACCCGCGTCCTCTGCGGCCCCCAGCGTTGTGCGACCAGTCGTTCCTCAATCAGTCGCCGTCAAGGTGACGGTGGTGACACCACCCGCTATGTTGATGCCTTGCTGACCCTCGACGGAGATCGGCTGCAAGGAGAGCGAGCGGTCGCTGCCGCCGACGAGAATATTGGCGCCAGCGCCGGCGCCGAACGATGCGTTGGCGCCCACACCGGCATAGGTGCCCGCCAGCGCGCCCGCCGGGAGGCCGCTTGTCGCCGCCGCCACGCCCCAGATCAAATGCCCATTCTTAACCTCGCCGAGTTCCACGCCGAACTGATCAATTGAACCGGCATAGTTTTCGACCTTGCCGCTCTGGTCTTGGAAAACGCAGGCAAGTGTCTGCTTTTCGACCACGAACATGCCGATCCCGCGTGACACGTCGCACGACAATGTGCCGACCTGTGTCGAGTTCTGGGCAGTCGCAGCGAGGGGGATCGATACTACGAAGAGCGCAAAGCATGCGCTGCGAAGATAGGCCATTGTCATGTCTCCCTTTGAATTGATGTCGCTTCTAGCGATGGCCGCTCCCTGGGGAGCGAGCCACCAAACGTTGGAAGTGCCATTTCCTCCTAGTGTCCTGATTCCGAAGTTCTGACGATTTTAGCCTGTTGGTCGCCGGTTTTGAGGGTTGCGAGGCAGAAGCGTT